>JACRAS010000044.1 GCA_016234705.1 Betaproteobacteria bacterium
CCTGGCAGCGCGGCAAGCATCGCCCCTGAATACGCCAGCGGACTCAGGTCGCGTGCCATCCGTATTCCGTATATTGCGTGGCGATCTGATCGATCCTATCGTAGCGAGACAAATCGGGACGCGCTGGCATGGCGATCATCCTGTTTTACGGACTTGTCCTCTATGCTTTGTGCGGCATTATCATCGGCGTTGCGTTCGTAACTGTCGGCGTCGCGCGGGTGCTGCCGCATGCGAGTGTGACCGCGCCGGCGCGAATTCTTTGGCTGCCGGGCGCGGCGATCTTGTGGCCCTATGTGCTCATGCGCTGGCGCCAAGCCCGTGCC
Source organism: Betaproteobacteria bacterium (assembly GCA_016234705.1). Taxonomy (GTDB): domain Bacteria; phylum Pseudomonadota; class Gammaproteobacteria; order Burkholderiales; family SG8-39; genus 2-12-FULL-64-23. The sequence continues at coordinate 324 of JACRAS010000044.1, forward strand.
GCCGCAGAAACGCGTAGTATCCTATGAGACGCGCGCACCGCTCCACTCATCGCATGCTGTGGCCGGTCCTGGCGCTGGTCGTCGCCGTCGGCTTTGCGCTGGCGCTAGTGCTGCGGGCGCCGCCGCCGGTTTGAACAAGGCAGGGAGCGAAAAAGGATGAGCGTCGGCTTCCGGGCGGTGCAGTGGAACCGGGACAAGTTCGTCTATGACGGCATCCTGCTCGCCGCCGTCGCTCTGTTCATCGCTGGCTTTGCCGTCATCCATTGGCAATGGCATCCGCCAAAAAATTTGCCGGACGCGATCGATATCTGGATTCGCGCCTTCGGGACCTGCGCGTTCTTCATGCTGACGGCGATCCTGGCGATCGGCCCGCTGGCGCGGCTCGATCGCCGCTTCCTCCCGCTGTTGTACAACAGACGTCATTTCGGCGTGCTGACGTTCCTGGTCGCGGCGACGCATTTCGGGTTCTTGCTCGCGTGGTATCTGGTACAGAACAATTTGCCGAACCTCGTCACCGAACTGACAAACTGGAAGGATTACGCCAAGTTCATCGACTTCCCGTTCAAGGCGCTCGGTATCGCCGCCTTGCTCGTCCTGTTGGTGATGGCCGCCACCAGCCATGACTTCTGGCTGCTGTTCCTCACCCCGCGGATTTGGAAAACGCTCCACATGGCGCTCTATGTCGCCTATGGACTGGTGGTCATGCATGTCGCGCTCGGCATCATGCAAGGCGAGCGCACGCTGCTCATTCCGCTGATGCTGGTGGGCGGACTTGGCACGGTCGCCACGCTGCACGTCGTGGCGGGCTGGCGCGAACGGGGGATCGACAAAGGTATCGCTGCAAGTGACGACGGCTGGATTGCCGTGGGCCCGCCGCGCTCGATTCCGGATAAGGGTGCATGCATCGTCGCTGCCCGCCGGGCTGAACGCATCGCCGTGTTTCGCGACGGCGAGCAGATCGGTGCGCTCACCAATCTTTGCGCCCACCAGAACGGCCCGCTCGGCGAAGGCCGTATCATCGACGGTTGCGTGACATGCCCCTGGCATGGCTATCAGTATCGGCTGGCGGACGGCTGCGCGCCGGCGCCGTTCACCGAAAAACTCGTCACCTATCGCGTGCGGATCAATCGCGGCATCGTGGAAGTGGATCCTCGCCCGCTGCCGCCCGGTACCCCGGCCGCGATCCAATGTCCGAGCGACGTGATGTGAGGAATCGTCATGGTGGGGCAAGAAAACTGGGTCGACATCGGCAGCGCCGATGAGTTTGCCGCGATGCCGCTCAAGCGCGTCACAGCGGCGAATAGGCCACTCGCGGTTTCCTGCAAGGATGGAAAATTCGGCGCGGTTTCAGATGCCTGCAACCACGTCGGCGGCCCGCTGGGCGGCGGCCGGCTGGACGGGGATTATATCGTCTGCCCTTGGCACAATTGGAAATTTCACCGCTGTAGCGGCCTCGGCGAGCCTGGTTTCGAAGACGATCGCGTCCCAGCCTATCCGATCAAGATCGAGAACGGCCGCGTCCTGGTAAACCTTGCCGCTGGCAGCAAGCGCCACAAGTCGCCGCACCAGCCTCATCCACTGTCGCGCAAGGTCGAGCGTGCGCCGGGCTCCCTGCGTCTTGCCGGCATTTCGACGACGGCCATGGACGCCGTAAACCCGCGCTTCTCCGGCTCGGATCATCTGCTCGATCACGCCTTGCAAGCCGCGCGTAACCTCGGCGCCGAGACGCGGCTGATCAAATTAAACGACCTCAAGTTCCGCACCTGCGAGGGTTACTACTCAAAAGCCGCGCATGCCTGCACCTGGCCCTGTTCGATCACGCAGATGGATGCCAAGGATCAGATGGACCAGGTCTATGAGGCTTTGGTGCATTGGGCCGACGCCATCATCGTCTCGTCGCCAATACGATGGGGCGCCGCGTCGTCGCTCTATTTCAAGATGGCCGAACGGCTGAACTGCGTACAGAACGCGGTGACGATCCGCAATCAGGTTCTCATCCGCAACAAGGTGGCGGGATTTATCATCGTTGGCGGGCAGGACAACATCCAGGCGGTGGCCGGCCAGATGCTGGGTTTCTTTGCCGAGCTTGGTTTTATCTTTCCGCAATTTCCTTATATCGCTCATTCGCGCGGCTGGTCGCGCGAAGACATGGAACACAACGTCGAGATTGTGCGCACGTCCACCGAGCTGGCCGAGGGCGCGTCGATGCTCGCCAAACGCTGTCTCGATCTAGCGGCTCATCTCATCGCGCGCGACGAAGCCCCGGCATCGATCGAACGCGGCGGCCGCAAGGCGCATGCGATTGCGCCCTAGCGGCGCGCAAGACGAACGAGCGCTTCGTTCTAGCCTTAATCCGACCCTAATCTTGCATCATCCGAGACGCTGGGGTTTCGGAGGGTAGCGGCGCGAACGAGCTTTAACTCAATCAACACGGGCACCCAGCTATGACCCCTCCGGAACAGGAACCCCTATCCACATCGCAGCAAGTCAACGACCTTCTGGACTCGACGGAACTTGCGCAGGCAATCGAAACCGAGGAATTTAGGCTTTTCCTCGACCACCTCCCAATCGCAATTGTCATCTCGAAGCTAATTCGCGACGGCCAACGCATCGTGTTCGCGAACAAAGCCTACGAAGACCTCACCGGACAGACCTTCGCAGACATCCGAGGCCATGGCTGGTTAATCTTGAGCGCGTTTCGAAACGAGGACGATCCGCAACTTACAATGGAACAGACATTGCAAAGTTGCGAGGATTATCTCGGGACTTTTCAGCTAGAGAGGCCGAAACCCATTCTCGTCGAAGCCTACGCCAGCATCATCGAGGATCAGGACGGCGTGGAAAAGTATCGCGTCGCCGCAATGATCGACGTGACAGCGCGTGAGCGTGCGCAACGCGAGGAATATGCCCGGCAGCTGCGCGATAAGGATATGTTGCTCAAAGAGATTCATCATCGCGTCAAGAATAACTTGCAGCTCATCACGACCCTAATCCGTTTCGATGCGCGCAATCAGCGTATTGGAGAGGTTAATCTCGATAGGCTGGCGGGACGAATTGAATCCCTACAGCTCCTTTATCGAGACCTGACGAGCGACGGACACGGTGAGACTATCGACCTTGGACATTATCTCAGCGAAATTGCCTCGGCCGTTATGCACACTTATGCGGTCGATGGATTCAGACTCGACCTCAAGGTTGACCACTCGCCGGTTTCAATCAATGTCGCCATGCCCGTCGGCCTGCTTGTCAACGAACTTCTCACCAACTCATTTAAATATGCGTTCAATGGGCGGACCTCCGGTACTCTAACCGTCCGGTGCTTACGCGAGGATGAGAACCACTATCGCATTGTCGTTGCCGACGATGGGAACGGGCTTCCTGAGGGAACCACTTGGCCGCGCGAGGGTAAGCTCGGTGCGCTCATTGTTCAATGCTTGCGGGAAAATGCGAAGACCGATCTCAACATCGAAACTGTTTCCGGTAAGGGGACCCGCATAACAATATCGTTGATACACAAGCCCCGGCTGAAAAAGCCGAACTGAGATACCGCCTGACCCGCAGCCAGATCAGCGGTGCGACAGATCGAGCGGCTGGATTGACCAGCGGAATTGCCAGTGGATTGCACGTTTCGGGAGGATCGTGTGGCTAGGCCGTAGCTAGATCGCGACCTTGGTGAGGAAGCCTTCGACTTCGTTGCGCAGGTTGGCGGCGGCCTGTTCCACCGATTCCGATGCGGCCAAAACGGTCTGCGCCGACTGTTGGTTATCAATCGCCGCGCCGGCGACTTCGCTCAATACCGTGACGATCTCCTTGGCGCCGTCGGCGGCGCCCGCCACGTTTTGCGAAATCTCGCCGGTCGCAGCGCTCTGCAACTGCACCGACTCGGCGACGGCAGACGTGTACTTATCGATTTCGCCCATGCGGTTGGCAATGCGTCCGATCGCTTCGACGACCTTGCCGGTCGATTTCTGCACTTCCTGGATTTGGCCCGAAATATCCTCGGTCGCCTTCGCAGTCTGCACGGCGAGCGATTTCACCTCGGACGCGACCACCGCAAAACCGCGGCCGGCTTCGCCGGCGCGCGCCGCCTCGATGGTGGCATTGAGCGCCAATAGATTGGTGTTTTCGGCGATGTGGCGGATGAGCTTGGTGACGTCGCCAATCTTCTGCGCGCTCTGCGCCAGTGCATCGATATCCTCCTTGGTCATATGCGCTTCACCGACCGCGACCCGCACCACTTCGGCGGTCTGATTGAGTTGGCGCCCGATCTCCGCGATTGAATTGGACAATTCGTCAGCGGCGATCGCCGCGGTCGCGACGTTGGTGGAGGCTTCATTCGAGGTCTGAACCGCGCTTTCGGCGCGTTGCGAGGTATGGCCGGAGGCGTTGAACAGGTTGGCCGCCGTCGCGCGCATTTCGCCCGCGCTGTCAGCCACGGTTTTCAGGAGATTTTCGGCGCAGTTTCGGAACGCCGCGATCGCGTTCTCGAGCACGGTGCGGCGTGCTTCCTGCTGCTGCAGGGTCGCGCGCTGCTCATCGGCCTGCCGCCGTTCGGTGATGTCCTCGTGCGTGCCGATCCAGCCGCCACCTTTCATCGGATGGTTTGTGACCAGCAAAAGACGTCCGCCCTTGGATTTGACCTCATGCACGATGGTGCGCCCCTGCCCGACCGCAGCGAGGAATTCTTGTCGATATTGCTGGGGATCGCGCGAGAACGTGCCTTTGGCGACCCGCTTCGCCAGCACTTTGGACAGGGTGGTGCCCGGCTGCACCTCGGCCGCGGTCAGCTCATACATTTTGTAATATTGCGCGTTGCAGACGACCAACCGTTCCGCGGCGTCGAACATGCACAGACCTTGCGCCATGCTGTCGATGGCGGTGCGGATCTGCTCGACTTCCCGGCCTTGACGTCGGGCGCGCACGGCGCCGGTCAGGATCATGGCAAACTGGGCAACGACCGCGGCGAGAATGGCAGTGAGGACCGTTTCGGAAATGGTGGGAATGACGGCCGCGGCCCAGCCGGGAGCGAAGATCGTCAGCGCGCCGAAACTGCCGGCAAAAACGGCGATCCCAACGAGCATAATCGGCCACGAGGCGCGTTTGAGGGTGAGGGAGAAAAACATCCCGCAAATGGTTCCATTCTTTCGGAGCCGCAGATACGGTCTTATGCCGCGCCTGCTTTTTTTGCGGTTAATTTCCGGCAAGCAATTCGTTAACGAGCCGCGACCGGCCGTTGCATTTCCCGCTGGCACGCCGGCCGCTAGTGCGAGCGCTCGGTGAGCCGGATCAGCAGCATGCCAACATCGTCCGGATCGTAGGGCTTGGACACGAACACCGAGCGTGGCACCAGCCCGCCGATGTCGGTGGGCTGGTAGCGGCCGGAGGCATAGACGATCGGCAGATCCGGCCGCAATTCGCGCGCGCGCAACGCCAGTTCCGCCCCATCCATGCTGCCGGGCAGATTGACGTCGGTGAACAGCACGTCGACGTCGCCGCCGGCATGCATATAGCGCAAAGCTTCGTCGGCCGTGGTCGTTTCGTGCACGTTGAAGCCGTGCTCGCTCAGCGACGCGGCGACCAGATGGCTGATCAGCACCTCGTCTTCCACCAGCAGAACGGTTGGGGCCGCGGCCTGCCGCATGGCTTGCCACTTTCGCGGTTTGGTCGAAACTCGAGATATGGCAACTGGCAACGCACGGCGGCGTCGTTATGTTCAATCTTTCGAAAATTTGCGCGCTTTATGGTAAGCAAATGCTTAAGGACGGCCGCGGCTGCCGGCGGCCGGGAACTTTCTAAAGCCATGGCCAACCGCGAAAACGCCTTCATCGAGATCACACCGGAGGTGCTGCTCAAGGCCTATGCCTGCGGCATCTTCCCGATGGCGGAAAGCGCCGACGATCCGGCGCTCTATTGGATCGAGCCGGAGATGCGCGGCATCATCCCGCTCGCGGGCTTTCATGTGCCGGCGCGGCTGGCGCGCACCGTGCGCACGACGCCGTTCACGGTGTTCGTCGATCGCGATTTCGACGCCGTGATCGACGGCTGCGCCGAGGCCAAGCCCGACCGGGCCCGCACCTGGATCAATGTGCGCATCCGCAAGATCTATCGCAGCCTGTTCGAGCACGGCCATTGCCATACCGTCGAGGTCTATGACGGCGACGAACTGGTCGGCGGCCTGTACGGTGTCTCGCTCGGCCGCGCCTTCTTCGGCGAAAGCATGTTCCACCGCGCCCGCGACGCCTCCAAGATCGCGCTGGTGCATCTGGTCGCGCGCCTGCGCGCCGGCGGCTACCGGCTACTCGACACGCAATATGTCACCGAGCATCTGAAAATATTCGGCGCCGTCGACGTGCCGAAGCGGCGCTATCACCGCCTGCTGGAGGACGCGCTCACCGGCGAGGCCGATTTCGCCGCACTGCCGACCGAGCGCCCGGTCAGCGGCGCCGAGACGCTGGCACGGCTGCGCTAGTCTGAGCGGCTTACCAGAGGCCGCGGTTGCGTCGCAGTCACCTGACCTTGATGTTGGCTTGCTTGACTATTCGGCCCCATTTGGCGGTTTCCTGCTTGATGAGCGTCGCGTATTCATCCGGTCCCCCGAAAGCCGCTTCGGCGCCGAATCCCCTTACGCGTTCGACGACGGCTGGATCGTTCAATGCGGCCGCCAATTCTTTCCGCAACGTCGCGAGCACAGGTTCCGGCGTGCCGACCGGGGTCATGACCGCGTACCAGGTAATGCCTTCGAATCCAGGCAAACCTTGTTCAGCGATAGTCGGTATCTCCGGAGCAATCTTTGAACGCTGCGCACTGGTAATTCCAAAACTCTTGAGTTTCCCCGCCTGAACCTGCGGTAGCGACCATACGATGGTGTCGAAGCTGAAATGAATCTGGCCTTCCGTAAGCTCGGCAAAGGCTTGCACGCCTGTGCGATACGGAACATGGATGGCCTCGATCCCAGCTTGGAATTTAAATGCCTCACCAATGAGATGGGTATTGGTGCCGGTGCCGCTCGAGGCAAAATTGAGCTTCCCGGGATTTTGTTTGGCGTAGGCGATCAATTCCTGCAAGGAATTCACCGGCAGTCGCGGACTGACGAGAAGGAGGTTCGGCGACTTCGCAACCAGGCCGATCGGAACGAAATCCTTTGCGACGTTGTAACCGAGACTTGGTTTTGTCAGGGGAAGCACGACCAGGGTACTGACGGTCGCAAACAGGATTGTGTAGCCATCGGCCGGCGATTTGGCGACGGAAGTCGCGGCGATTTCGCCGCCAGCACCCGCGCGATTACTGATCACCACGGGCTGGTCGAGCCCCTTGCTCATCCGTTCTCCCACCACCCGCCCGATCGCATCCGTCGCACCGCCGGCGCCGAATGGAAGGACCATCGTTACCGGACGGCTTGGCCAATTGTCGGCAGCCGCACCGGTGGTTGCCCCTGCCGTCAGCAGGGCCGCGACGAGAGCCGAAGAAACTGCGTTCATGGTCTTATCCCTCCCGATGTGAAGTTTTCCAACTGTACGTTTACGGACCGACGTGCCGGATCTCCGCAAGAACTTTGCGCGCTGCAATAGCCATCGCTTCATCGATCATACGACCGTCCACCGTCGTGCTCGCTTGTCCGCGCGCGACGGCAGCTTCGAACGCGGCAACGACGCGCGTGTAGTAATCGATTTCCGCTGCTGAACGGCCGTACAGGCGGCTCGCCGGCTCGATCTGATCGGGATGGATCAGCATACGGCCACGGTAGCCAATTCTACGCGACAATACGGTGTCGCGAGCAAAGCCATCGCGGTCGCGGATATCGGTGAATGCACCGTCCAGCGGATATTCGATTCCAGCCGCCCGTGCGCCGAGCAGCATATGCTGGCGTGCATGCATCAACTCGGGGCCGTCGGAAGACCAACTGCAAGCGAGGTCGTTCATCAGATCGGCATCGCGCGCGCCGCCGAACACGATCGACAATATGCGGGGTGAGGCAGTCACGATCGCATGACAGAATAGGACCGCACGCGCGCTTTCGGCCGTCAGAATAATTTTCGTCGTGCTGGTGGCGATGCCGCGTTCGCGTTCAAGATCACCGAGGCGCCTGTCGATCTCCGCCACCTGTGCAACGGTATCGATCTTCGGCACGAAGTAGCCAGCAAGGCCCGCCGCGCCCAACGTGGCAGCAAGATCGTCGGCAAAAAAACCAGATTCGAGCGAATTCACCCGGATCCACGCGCGCCCATCGCCGATTTTGCCGGAGTATTCACGGACCAAGACTCTGGCTTCCGCCTTCTCGGCAGCGGGAACGGAATCTTCCAAATCGAGAATGAAGGCATCGGCGGGCAGCGACGCCGTCTTGTCGAGCATCTTGCGCCGGTTGCCAGGGATATAGAGAAAACTACGCACGGGCCCGCTCTCCCTGCTCCATCCGCTTGCCGCCGTCGCGGGTTCCAAGCCGCGTCACGCCCATTGAAACAAGAGTTCCGATTTCGGCAGCGGAATATCCAGCCTGGACAAGAATTTCTTCGGAATGCTCGCCGATGGACGGTGGCAGTCGTGCGATCGAAGGCCCGTCGCGGTCGAACAGAACCGGATTTCGTACCGCCTTCACGGGCTTGCCGTCGCGCCCCTTCACCGTCACCAGAACCTCACGCTCGACGATGTGGGTATCCTGGAAGACTTGCTCGTAGTCCTTCACGATCGAACAAGGCACTCCCGCATCTACAAGCTGCGTCTCTATATCCGCCGCCGCCCATTCGCAAATGGCGACCTTGATTAATGTAGAAATCGCATTCTCGTTGATTTTGCGGTTTGAATAACTGGCGAATCGCGGATCGGTGAGATGCTGCTCCAGCTTCAGGGTGCGCATGATCCGCTCGAACGCGCGATTGTTCGGACAGCCGATGGCGACGTAGAGGCCGTCACGCGATTCAAACAGTTCGTAGGGCGCCGCTAAACGGTGGCGCCGGCCGAGCGCGCGCGGCGGCTTGCCGGTTGCAAAATATTCTGCGGTCTCAAGCATCGCGGCCGAAATCGAAGCCTCGACGAGCGACACGTCGGCGATGCGACCTTCGCCTTTGCGCGCTGCGCCAACCAATCCGGCCAGCACGGCATAAGTGGCGAACAGCGCGCCCAGCACATCGCCTGTCTGTATTCCCGGCCGCATCGGCATTTGGCCCGGTTCGCCCGTGACGGAAAGCGAACCCGATGCCGCCTCTATGATCAGATTGACCGCGGTCCGATGCCGATGAGAACCAGTCTGCCCGAATCCCGATACCGACGTGTAGACCAGCCGGTTGTTAACGGCGCGCACCTGCTCGGCGCTCAGCCCCAACTTGTCCATCACGCCCGGACGGAAGTTCTCCAGTAACACGTCGCTTTCCATCACCATGCGCATAATCACCTCGCGCGCCTCCGGCCGTTTCAGATCAAGTGCGAGGCTCCGCTTGTTGCGATTGAGCGCCTCGAAGCTTGCGCTGTCGCCGTTCACAAAAGGCGGCGACGCTCGCGACATGTCGCCGGTGTCGGGCGGCTCGATCTTTATGACGTCGGCGCCCATGTCACCCAGCAACATCCCGCAAAAAGGACCGGCGATGAAATTCGCAAATTCAAGGACTTTGATACCGGCGAGCGGTTGGGCCATGACCTGTCTATCGATCAATATTCCAATGATCAAACGTTTGATCAGCTAGCTACTATGAACCATCCGATTGAATCATTCAATCGTTTTCTCGACAATCAAGCCTTGAAACTGCGGGTCGCCTGGCTCGTTCCGCGGTCGATCAACTCAACCGGCAGTGTCGTATTGAGGACGCCCTCTCCCGCCGCTTTCTCGCCAGACAGCCGTTCCAGCAAATGCTGGGTTGCAGCCCGCGCCATCTCCTCCGCAGGTATGCAGACGCTCGTGAGATCGGGATCATTCGAAGCGCTGTACCCAACAAGAGATAAATCGTCCGGCACCTTCAAGCCGGCTTTCTGGATGCCGATCATCGCCCCGTCCAGCGGTACACTGTGGACCGAGAATAAAGCCGTCGGCCGGCTGTCCCTCGGCAAGGCCAGCAACGCCTGAGCGCAATCGTACCCACTCCGGCGATCCGTGAGGTCACGGAAGATTAGATCCTCCGCCACCGGACAATCGAGTTCCGCGAGTGCGGCGCGATAACCAGCCTCGCGAAGACCCATGTTGCCGATCTCACTGCGCCCCATCAGAAAAGCTATTCTGCGGTGGCCGAGCCCGGCCAGATGGTGTCCACCAAGCCAGCCCGTCCGTTGATCGTCAGGCCCTATCCAGGGATCCGTGTTTCCGCTCCTGCGCCGGTTGATCAATACGTAAGGAAGACCGCGTTCCCGCAGCCAGTCGATCGCCGGGTCGACATGTCGCGCGGTGGCAATCAGCAAGCCATCGACATGCCCTTCCGCCAGCGTCGTGACGACCTTCTTGAACCGATCGGCGCTGTCGTCCGTGTTGCACAGAATGACATCGTAACCGGCGGCCGACGCGGTGCGTTCCACGGCACGGAATAGGAACGAGTGGAACGGATTGGTGATATCAGGCGTGAGCATCGCTAAAATCTTCGTCCGTCGCGTGCGCAGCGAACGCGCCATGCGGTTCGGCAAATAATTGGTGTTCCGCGCTATGGATAAGATTTTCTTGCGTTTCTCGTCGGAGATACGGGCCTGCGGATCGCCGCGCAAGACTCGTGACACCAGGGAAACATCCACCCCGACCCGGCGCGCTATGGATTCGAGGGTCACCGACATCGAGCGATACCCAAATGAGGCGCCGCGATCGCGAATGTTGCTGCGTGCGAAAGGATTCTACGTCGCATCGCTTCAGAATGCATTTTCTTATGGAGTCCCTGGCGACTTTGAAACAAAGGATATCCGTCTCGCCAACGGCTTGTTGCGGTACAGTGGCTACTCACCCCATACCCTATAGCGAACCCTGTCCATACTCAAAATCCGAACCGCCGAGATAGTCCTCGATAGCAATCGGATTTAATGTTCCGCTCACCGTGCTGATGATCTAACGAAACGGCGGCAGGAAACCCGGCTGCGGCTGGCCGCGCGGTTGGCGCTGCGGCGGCGTTCGCGCCGGCTGCTTGGGCGGTGCCGGCTGTTCGCTCGGCGCTTCCGCCACGCTGGGATTTTTGCCGCCTTTGCAGTCGGTCACCCACACATCGTAGATCGGATGCTCGACCGCGTGCAGGCC
>JACRAS010000037.1 GCA_016234705.1 Betaproteobacteria bacterium
GGCCGCAACCAAAAACATTCGCGCGGATGTGACAATTGTTGCTGAGTAATTGCATAACCCAGTTTTCCGAACGGATGCGCTTTTCATCCGTTCGGAAAACTGGGTTGGCGCGCGCAGCGCGCAGGTTTTGGCAAAACCTGCACGGACGAAAAACCGTCCGCGCGGATCGTCGCTTGCGCACGGATGAAAAGCGCATCCGCGCGCAATCGACGAGCTTGGATAAAACCCCAGCGCTGTCCTTGTTTTTATCCTTGGCGCTGCCGCTGGCCGCAACCAAAATGACAAAAATATTCGCGCGGATGCGGCAATTGTTGCGGGGTAATTGCATAACCCTGATTTCTGAACGGATGTGCTTCTCAGCCGTTCAGAAATCAGGGTTGGCGCGCGTAGCGCGCAAGTCCGTTCATGACAGGCGACAGTAGTTACAACTCCGGATGTTGCTCCAGCGCGCGCAGCGCTCAGAAGTTGTTCTTCCACGCGCGGATGGCGGCGAACACCTGCACCGGATCGCTTGCGCGCGCGCCCAGATACTTGTTCGCCGACGCGATCACCGCGGGCTGCAGGCAGCGCAGAAAGGGATTGGTTGTTTTCTCCCGGCCGATGGTGGAAGGCAGGGTGGGGCGTTCGCTTTTGCGCTTTTCCGCGTCGCTCGCGGCGCGCGCCTTGAGTTCCTCATTGTCCGGTTCAACCGCTCTGGCGAAGTCGATGTTGGCCAGGGTGTATTCATGACCGCTGTACACCAGCGTCTCGTCGGGCAGGGCCGCCAGCTTGGCCAGCGAGACGACCATTTGCTGCGCCGTGCCCTCGAACAGGCGTCCGCAGCCGCAGGCGAACAGCGTATCACCGCAGAACAGGGAATTTGCGCCATAATAGGCAATATGTGCCCGGGTATGTCCGGGTATGTCCGGGTATGGCGAGCACCTTGAAACGCAATCCCAGTTGAGCAATTTGCACTTGGTCGCCTTCGCCGACCGGGTGGGTCAGCGTAGGAATAGGCTCGCCGCGGGGACCGTATACGGGCACGGCACGGTGCGCGAGCAGATCGGCGACGCCGCCGACGTGGTCGGGATGGTGGTGGGTGGCGAGTACGGCGCACAGTTCCAGCCGCTCGCGCTGCAAGTAGTCGAGCACGGGTTGCGCGTCGCCCGGATCGACCACCGCGGCGTAACGCTCGTTGCGAAGCGTCCAGATGTAATTGTCCTTGAACGCGCGCAGCGGAACGACTTCGAAATCATTGTTATCGAACATAGGCGTAGTTTTCGTGGAAGCACGGCAAAAGTCAACCCTGTCCGACTGGTTCGCCACGCCCAAGGGCGAATACGTGCTGCGCTGGGAGCAGGCCCAATTGGACAGCGCGGTGGAGGACGTGTTCGGCTTCAACGCGGTCCAGGTAGGGTTGCCCCAATTCGATTTGCTGCGCCAGAACCGCATTGCGCTGCGTACCCGCGTTGGCCTCGACCCCGCCGGCGACCTCGTTGCCGACGGTGGCGCCTTGCCGCTGGCCAGCGGCAGCGTAGACCTCGTGGTGTTGCCGCATGTGCTCGAATTCAGCGCTCATCCGCACCGCATCCTGCGCGAGGCCGCGCGCGTGCTCATGCCCGAAGGCCAGATCGTGATCTCCGGCTTCAATCCGCTCAGCCTTTGGGGCCTGAAACGCGCACTGGGCCCGGGCCGGAACGAATATCCCTGGTGCGGCCGCTTCATCGGCCTCCTGCGTCTGAAAGACTGGCTGCAGTTGCTGAGCTTCGAACTGAACGGCGGCCGCTTCGGCTGCTACGCGCCGCCGTTCGCGCGTGCGCGATGGCTGGCGCGCTCCGCCTTCATGGAAAAGGCGGGAGAGCGCTGGTGGCCGATCGCCGGCGGTGTCTACGTCGTGCGCGCGGTCAAACGCACGATCGGCATGCGCCTGGTGATGCCCAGTTGGCGCAGCCAGGCGGCAGCGGCGAAAGCCCTGTCGCCGGTAACCCAGCAGAATCATCACAGAACCGGAACCGAGGGTTGAGGGCTTCGGCCGGCGCGGCACGGGTGCGCATCCATACCGACGGCGCCTGCAAGGGCAATCCCGGTCCGGGCGGCTGGGGCGCGCTGTTGCAGCTCGATGGCCGCGAGAAGGAGCTTTGCGGCGGCGAGCCTGACACCACCAATAATCGCATGGAGCTCACCGCCGTGATCCGCGCGCTGGAGGCGCTGAAACGGCCCTGCGAAATCGATCTGTACACGGACTCGCAATACGTGCAGAAAGGGATCAGCGAGTGGATCGCGTCGTGGAAGCGCCGCGGCTGGAAGACCGCCGACAAGAAGCCGGTCAAGAATGTCGATCTGTGGCTGGAACTGGATCGCCTCGCCGGCGCTCACCGCATCCGCTGGCACTGGGTGCGGGGGCATGCCGGGCATGAGGAGAACGAGCGCGCCGATGCGCTTGCCAACCGGGGTATCGACACGCTCGGCAGGTAGCGCATATATTCCCGGGCCGGCCGGTATCGAGCCTGCCAGCCTCGGTTACAATTGCTCTTGAGTGAGCGAGCTCGCGCTTCAACCTCTGCGATATCTGCTTCAAGGACTGTTTTTCTCCATGGTGGCATCGAAAAAAATTCTGGTTACCGTGGTCTCCGTGCTGGCGCTGGGCGCGCTGGGGACCTATGCCTATTACGCGAACCGCAGCCCGCTTGCGCCACAGCCGGCGGGCGGACGTCCGCCGGGTGGTGCGCCGGCTACAACTGGCTCCCCTGGCGGATTCGCTATTCCGGTGGAGACTGCCAAGGTGGCGCTGGAGACGCTGCAGGAGGACGTCAAGGCGGTCGGCTCGCTCCGATCCAACGAATCGGTGGTGGTGCGGCCGGAAATTTCCGGCCGTATCAGCGCCATCAATTTCATCGAGGGCGCTCGGCTCAGCAAGGGCGCCGCGCTGGTGGCGCTCGACAGTTCCACCCAGGCGGCCGAGGTACAGCAGGCGCGTGCCAATCTGGCGCTCGCCCAGAGCAATTTCGAGCGCACGCAAGAGCTCGAGAAAAGCAAGTTCGTCAGCGCGAGCGCCCGCGATCAGGCGCTCAACGGCCTCAAGGTCACCCAAGCGAACCTGGCTCTGGCTGAGGCGCGCTTGGCGAAGACTCAAATCCTTGCACCGTTCGACGCCACCATCGGCCTGCGCCAGGTTAGTGTGGGCGATTATGTGAAAGAGGGGCAGGATCTGGTGAGCTTGGAGGACATGAGTGCGCTCAAGCTCGATTTCCGTCTTCCCGAGAACTATTTTGGCAAGGTGAAACTGGGGCAGCAGGTGGAAATCAAGACTGACGCTTTTCCCGGCCAGGCGTTCAAGGCGAGACTGATAGCGATCGATCCGCTCATCGACCAGGCCGGCCGCTCGCTGTCGCTGCGCGCCAGGCTCGACAACCCTGAGGGCAAGCTGCGGCCGGGCATGTTCGCCAATGTGCGATTGATACTTTCGGAGCACGCCAGCGCCATGACTATTCCTGAAGAGGCGCTGGTGCCGGTCAGTACGAACCAGTTCGTGTTCAAGGTGGTTGACGGAAAGGCGCAGCGGGTACAGGTCCGAATCGGGCTGCGCCGCGACGCCAAAGTCGAAGTGACCGAAGGCCTTCGGCTCGGCGATGAGGTGGTGACGGCCGGCCAAATGAAAATACGCGACGGCGCAGCCGTGAAGGCGATCGCGTCGGACCCGACCCCGGGCGCCACCGGCGCCAGCGGCCGCGCGGGAACCGGGGCGGCAGCAGGCGGACTGCCGATCAAGCCGGGTGCCTAGCATGTACCACAGATTGTCTTGCGCGATCGAGGCCCGCGCTTTTGCCCGCCTTGCCCGCGTCTTTTGCGCTTAAGGCGTCTCGGCCATGGTCATCTCCGAGATTTGCATCCGCCGGCCGGTGTTCGCCACTGTGCTGTCCCTGGTCGTGCTGCTCGTCGGGCTGGTGAGCTACACCCGGCTGGCGGTGCGCGAGTACCCCAAGATCGACGAGCCGGTGGTCACGGTCGAAACCAAGTACACCGGCGCCAGCGCCGAAATCATCGAGAGCCAGGTCACCAAAGTGCTGGAGGATTCCCTGGCGGGAATCGAGAGTATCTCGACGCTGACCTCGATCAGCCGCTCGGAGCAGAGCCAGATCACGATCAAGTTCCGCCTCGAACGCGATGCCGATTCCGCCGCCAACGACGTGCGCGACCGGGTGGCCCGCGTGCGCGGCCGGCTGCCCAGGGACATGGACGAACCGGTGGTGGCCAAGGTCGAGGCCGACGCCAATCCGATCATCTGGCTGGCGTTTTCCAGCGATCGCATGTCGGCGATGGAGGTGACCGATTACGCCAGTCGCATCGTCAAGACGCGCCTGCAGACACTGCCGGGGGCGGCGGACGTGCGCATCTTCGGCGAGCGCCGCTATGCAATGCGAATCTGGGTCGATCGCGACCGGCTTGCCGCTTACCGCCTGACGCCCGCCGACGTCGAAGACGCGCTGCGCAAGCAGAATCTGGAAGTCCCCGCCGGAAGGATCGAGAGCCGCGAGCGCGAATTCTCGGTGGTGGCCCAGACCGACCTTAGCCAGCCTTCCGAATTCGCTGCGGTCGTGGTCAAGAACGTCAACGGTTTTCCGGTGCGCATCGGCGACGTCGGCAGGGTCGAAATCGCGGCGCAGAACGAGCGCTCGGTGGTGCGCTTCAATGGCAAGGCGGCGGTGGCGCTCGGCGTGATCAAACAGTCGACCGCCAATCCGCTGGTGCTGTCCAAGGCGGTGCGCGCAGAATTGCCGCGCCTGGTGGCGGAGCTTCCACCCGGAATGCAAGTGAACGTCGCCTACGATTCGTCGGTGTTCATCGAGCGCTCCATCGACGCGGTATTCATTGCCATTCTGGAGGCGGTGGCGCTGGTGGCGCTGGTGATTTTTGTGTCCCTGCGCTCGCTGCGCGCGACCATCATTCCGCTGGTGACCATACCGGTATCGCTGATCGGCGCATTCACCTTGATGTACGTGTTCAATTTCTCCATCAATACTCTGACCATGCTCGCCTTCGTGCTCGCGATCGGCCTGGTGGTCGACGATGCGATCGTGATGCTGGAGAACATTTACCGCCACGTCGAGAACGGCATGCCGCGCTATCAAGCGGCGCTGCGCGGCGCCAAGGAGATCGGTTTCGCGGTGGTCGCCATGACCGTCACCCTGGCGGCAGTGTACGCGCCGGTGGCGTTCATGACCGGCCGCACCGGCAAGCTGTTCATCGAGTTTGCGCTGACGCTGGCAGGGGCGGTGCTGGTATCGGGCTTCGTCGCCCTGACCTTGTCACCGATGATGTGCTCGGTGATGCTCAAGCATGAACCCAGGCATTCCTGGCTCTACAATCAGTTTGAACGCTTTTTCAACGGCATAACGCAGGGCTACAAACGGCTGCTCGGCGCGGCGCTGGGCGCGCGCTGGGTGGTGCTGCTGCTCGGCCTCGCCGTGGCCGCGACCAGCGTGTTCCTGTTCAAACAGTTGAAACAGGAGCTTTCGCCTCTGGAGGATCGCGGCGTGGTGATTGCCGTTTTCATCGGCCCCGAAGGCGCGACCATCGATTACATGCAGAAGTACCAGCAGCGCGCCGAAACGATGTTCAAGCAGACGAAGGATGTCGAGCGCTATTTCGTGATCTCGGGTTTTCCCACCGTGTCCCAGGGCATTTCCTTTATCGGCCTCACCGACTGGGATCAGCGCCAGCGCAAGTCCTTCGACGTCGCGCGCGAACTGCAGCCCAAATTGTTCGGCGGGCTGCCGGGCGTGCTCGGCTTCCCGATCACGCCCGCCTCGCTCGGGCAGAGCCCGCGCGACAAACCAGTGGAGATGGTGATCATCAGCTCGCTCGAACGCGAAAAACTCGATGAGATCGTCAATCGCATCCTGGCCGATGCCGCGACGAATCCCAACTTGCAGGCGCTGGAATCGGACCTGAAGCTGAACAAGCCCGAGGTGCGGGTGCGCGTGGATCGCAACAAGGCCAATGACACCAGCGTGCAGGTCGACGCCGTGGGGCGCACGCTGGAGACCATGCTTGGCGGTCGCCAGGTCACGCGCTATAAGCAAAACGGCGAGCAGTACGACGTGATCGTGCAGGTGGTGCGGGGCGATCGCAGCACGCCCGATGACATTTCGAACATATTCGTGCGCGGCCGCGGCGAGCAGATGATCCCGCTGGAGCAGCTGGTCAGCCTCAGGGAAGGGGTTTCGGCGCGCGAGTTTAACCGCTTTGGCCAGCGCGTCGCGGTCACCATCAGCGCCAACCTAGCGCCGGGCTATCCCCTGGGCGAGGCGCTCCGATTCCTCGAGGAAAAGGCGCGCGCGCACCTGCCCGCGGGAGCGGCCATCGACTACAACGGCCAGTCGCGCGAGTTCCGCGAATCGAGCGCGGGCCTGGCGCTGACCTTCCTGCTGGCGCTGGCGTTCATTTATCTGGTACTGGCGGCTCAGTTCGAGAGTTTCGTCGATCCGTTCATTATCATGCTGTCGGTGCCGCTGTCCATGACCGGCGCGCTGGCCGCGCTGCTTTTGACCGGCGGCACGCTCAACGTCTACAGTCAGATCGGGCTGGTGACCCTGGTGGGCTTGATCACCAAGCACGGCATCCTGATCGTGGAGTTCTCCAACCAGTTGCGCGGGCAGGGCAAGGCGCTGCAGGAAGCGCTGATCGAGGCCGCGGTGCTGCGCCTGCGGCCGATCCTGATGACCACCGGCGCGATGGTGCTGGGCGCCCTACCGCTGGCGCTGGCGCGCGGCGCAGGCGCCGAAAGCCGCTCGCAAATCGGCTGGGTCATCGTCGGTGGCATGTTGCTCGGCACGTTGCTGACGCTGTTCGTCGTGCCCACGGTGTACAGCTATCTCGCGCGCAGCGAGCACGCGAGCGCGGGCAAAGCGGCGGCGCAGCCAGCCGGAGGCGGATAGTGCGCCAGATCGTCCTCGATACGGAGACCACCGGCCTGAACGCCAAGTTGGGTGACCGGGTGATCGAAATCGGCTGCCTCGAGCTGCTCAACCGCCGCCCCACCGGCAACCACTTTCATCACTATCTCAATCCCGAGCGCGCCAGCGAAGAGGGGGCGGTGAAGGTGCACGGCATCAGCGACGAGTTCCTGCTCGACAAACCCAGGTTCCGCGAAGTCGCGTCCGAATTCATCGAGTACCTACGCGGCGCCGAACTGATCATCCACAACGCGCCGTTCGACGTCGAATTTCTCGAGCAGGAACTGGCGCTGGCCAAGCTGCCGCCGCTGGCGCAGCACTGCGCCGGCGTGACGGACACGCTCAAGCTGGCGAAGGAGCTGCATCCGGGCAAGAAAAATTCGCTCGATGCCTTGTGCGAGCGCTACGGCGTAAACAACACCCACCGCACCCTGCACGGCGCGCTGCTCGACGCCGAACTGCTGGCCGAGGTGTATCTCGCCATGACCCGTGGCCAGGAGAGCTTGGTGATGGAGTTGGAGCAGGCGCCGGCGATCACGCAATCAGCCGGGGGCGTGCCGGTCGTGAGTGTCAGGCTGCCGGTACTCGCCGCTACCGAAGAGGAGAGCGCAGAGCACGCCAAGGTGCTCGAGGACATCCAGGCCGAGAGCAAGGGCAAGTGCCTTTGGCTCAAACTCGACGGCGGGACGCCGGGCGCGGGTTGAGGCGCGGCGGCGGCAAAGAATAGCCACTGCGTTACACTGGTGGCGAAGCAGCCCGCGAGACAGAAGCTGAAGGAGCACGCATGACACGCCTTGCACTAAAAAACATCGGCCAGATTCAGGCAGCGGACTTGACATTCGGCGACCTCACCGTATTGGTGGGGCCACAGGCAAGCGGCAAGAGCATTACCCTGCAATGGTTGAAGCTGTTGCAGGACACTGGCTTGATCCAGCAGCAATTGGATACCTATGGGCTGGACTACGAAGGCAAGCTGCCTGAGTTCCTCGACGTGTTTTTCGGCGAAGGCATGCACGCCATCTGGCACAGCGATAGTGAAGTGTGTTTCGATGGAAAAGTCATCGATGTGGCGAAACGCATTGGCCGTCGGCAGGTCAATAAATCCGAGTCGGTATTTCTGATTCCGGCGCAACGGGTTCTGGCGTTGCCGAATGGTTGGCCGCGACCGTTTCAAGGCTATAGTGCCGGCGATCCTTATGCGGTGCGCGCATTCAGTGAACAATTGCGCGTGCTCATGGACCGCGAGTTTACCGATACCGGGCCACTGTTTCCGAAATCCAATCGGCTAAAAAGCGATTACAGGGCGTTGCTACAACAAAGTATGTTCGCAGACTTTAAGCTGTCAGTGGACAAGGTGCAGTCGCAAAAGCGTCTGGTGCTAGCCAGCGGTGATGGCAATTTGCCCTTTATGGTCTGGTCGGCCGGCCAGCGCGAGTTCGTACCGCTGCTGCTGGGTCTTTACTGGCTGATGCCACCGGCCAAGGTGCCGCGCCGCAACGAGATCGAGTGGGTCATCATTGAAGAGCTTGAAATGGGACTGCACCCGCGCGCAATTGCGACCGTGCTACTGATCGTGCTGGAGCTGCTGACGCGCGGCTATCGCGTGTGCCTTTCCACTCACTCTCCGCAAGTGCTCGAACTGGTTTGGGCGTTGGAAGCCCTGCGCAAACACGAGGGAGCACCGGATGCGCTGCTCGACCTGTTCAGCGCGCCCCATAGCAAGCCCCTGCGCGACATGGCGGTTGCCGCCATTGCCAAAATATCCAAGGTGTATTACTTCGATCCAGCCGGGCCGGTGCGGGATATAACCGAGCTCGATCCCTCGTCCGACGTGGCGCAGGAAGCCAGTTGGGGTGGACTCCTGGAGTTCAGTTCCAAGGCCAACGACACGGTCGCGAGAGCCGTCGCCAATTCGGCGGAGTTTTCTTCCGGTGAGTTGTTCGCGGAGGGGCAATGAGCTTTGCCGCCGATGTGAATGCCACCGCCGGTCTTGCCGGAAAATTGAAGGCGGGACTCGGTGCTCTTCGTGCCGTTGACAGGACGCATATCTCTGTTCAGACACCGGGTTCCTTGCTGGGCAGCGCCGATGTCGATACGGCACAAAAGACAACGTATCCACATGCAGCGCGCTGGGATTATGTAGTGGGACAACAGACGGGCGAGTACGAGCACTTGCACTGGATTGAAGTGCATCCAGCCGAAGGAACGAGGAACATTACCGAGGTCGAAGCTAAGCTGGCTTGGCTTGCCGCCTGGCTGAGGCACACGGCACTTGCCGCTTACCGAAAGCAAGTGGTTTGGGTGGCCTCGGGAAGATCGGCGTTTAATGGGCGGCACCCGAGGATCAAAGGGTTGGCGGCTAAGGGGCTGAGTTTTGCCGGCGGTCATCTGACGATTTGAACGATGGAAGCACTATCGCAGAGATCCACAAGTAATCAAGCTTTTCTTGTTTATTTCAAATTCTTGCTTATATCACCTACCGGATCGCCGCACCTCAACGCCGCCAACATTCTCAAACATTAAAAACCACGTAACCCGTATCCCGTCTTGCTCCTAGCCAGATCAAAGTGCTAAAAGTGGCAAGTCATAGAGGAGACTTCCACCATGACCAAGCAACCTCCTAGCGCCATCCGGCGCGCGCAACTGCGCAACAGGATAATCAACCGAATCGCCGAACTGGATCTCAAGGACTTCGAGGCAGCGGAGGAACTGGGTTTTTCGCCCGGGTAGGCATTCAGCTTCCGCAAAGCGCTTCCTACTTTGCGTCCCTGATGTTTCATCACCAAGCGCAGCGTTTCCAGTTCGGCGCACTTGAGTTTGCGCACCGGCGCGAATAACTCTGAAGCCGCTCGGAAGTCGAGGGCTTCAGAGTCGAGTTCGGGCACGGCTTGTTCGTCGTACCCGCACTTGTACCTCAGCGTGCGGCACAAGGACGAGGTTATCGATCCATTCCGGGGCGAACAGGATGAGGCGAATTGCTCCGCCGGCAGTCCGCTGTGGCGAGTAGTACCAATGGGTCTAATTCCTCTTGAATGCCAAGCCCATGCTGTGACGCCTCCGCAAGGCGGCCTGACAAGATGAGCCTGGACGAACCCGATGCCCCGCCGCCCGCCCGTCAAACTACCCCGGTGTCGAAGGGAAAGGCGGCGTGGCAGCAGGAAAGCAGGATAAAATCCGGCCATCATGAAATCACCGCAACGTCGTCTGCTAGTCGCCGGCCTGGCGCTATCACTATTGGCCGCTTGCACCGCGCCGCTCAAGCCTACGCCGCCTGCGCCGCCGGTCGTACCCAAGGCCGCGCCTAAGATCGCGCTGGTCCTGGGCGGCGGCGCGGCGCGCGGTTTCGCGCACATCGGCGCGATCAAGGCGCTGGAGGCGCAGGGCATCGTTCCGGATCTCGTCGTCGGCACCAGCGCCGGCGCCGTGGTCGGGGCGCTGTATGCCGCCGGTAACGGCGGTTTCGAGTTGCAGAAGCTGGCGCTGCAGATGGAGGAGGGCCAGGTGAGCGACTGGTCGCTGCCGGATCGCGGCGTCATCCGCGGCGAGGCGTTGCAGAACTTCATCAATCGCGCCATCGGCCAGCGTCCGCTGGAAAAGCTCCCGCGCTTGTTTGCCGCGGTGGCCACCGATTTGCAAAGCGGCGAAGCGATGGTGTTCCGCAGCGGCAATACCGGCATGGCGGTGCGCGCATCGAGCAGCGTGCCCGGAGTGTTTCAGCCGGTGAAGATCAACGGCCGCGAATATGTCGATGGCGGTCTGGTGAGCCCGGTGCCGGTGAAGGCGGCGCGGGACATGGGCGCCGATTTCGTCATCGCCGTGGATATCTCCGACCAGCCGCGATACGGCAGCACGAAAAGCACTATCGACGTGCTGTTGCAGACCTTCGCCATCATGGGGCAGAGCATCGGGCGCTACGAACTCAGGGATGCGGATGTGGTGATTCGCCCGCAGATATCGGGCCTCAAGGCGACCGATTTCCAGGATCGGCACATGGCGGTGCTCGAGGGAGAGAAGGCGGTGGCGGCGGCGCTGCCGGAGATCAAGGCGAAGCTGGCGAAATTGCGCGAGGGTCGTTGAGGAATTGTGCCTTTCAAAGAAGGTAGAGACCAATTAATTTTAATAGTAGACGGGTGCCCTTGTCCGCCGGAAATCAGGTGTGCGCGGCCTCGTCCAGCGTCTCGGCGGCCCACTGGTTGATGCTCTGGCCGCTGGCGGCGGCGGCCACGGCCACTGCTTCGTGGGTCTTGGGATCGAGGCGCAGCACGAACTTGCCGGAGAATGGCCTGCGCGGCTCGACGCCGTCTTCGGCGCACGCGTCCAGAAACACCTTGAGCGAAACCGCGCCTTCGCGCTTCAGTCCTTTCAGGTCGCGGGCGTAAAAGTCGGCGCCGCCGTTGAGTCCGATGAACTCGCCCCGGAACATCTCGATTGCCGGATCGTAGGAAATCACGGCTTGGTAGCCGCCGATGGTCATCACATTCTTCATGGTTTCACTCCATGCTCTTCCAGCCGTTTACGGATCGATTCCACGGCACCCTTGTCCGTCGCGGGCGAGGGGTGCGGGCGGTGGAATACCCGACGTTCACCGAAGAGACGTACCAGCACGCGGGAGCCTTCCCGCTCGCCGATCTGTGCGCCCAATCCCTTGAACAATGCCTCGATGTCGGACCAGCGCACGTTTGCCGAAACGGGACGGGAGAAGATCAACTCCAGCGTCGCGTGGTGTTTGCGCTTCATTGGTTTAATAGTATCGCAATATAGTATCGCACGCAAATGCTTCATCGGCCGCTTCTCGGCTGGAGAATCAAAGGGGTCTACCATCGAAATGGTTGCGCATAGCGCCGCACGCCGCTCAATCGCGTGAGCCGCGCGGCTCGCGCACCCGCTCCGGGGTCCGCGGTTTGGTCTCCGCTCGAGTTGTGGTAGATTGATCCATATGCTTTACTGCATCCGGCCGAGAGGATCATGGATCATACCAACGCCTACGAAACCGGGCTGGACCGCAATCCGGCCAATTACGCGCCGCTGACGCCGCTCACTTTCATCGAGCGCGCGGCCTCGGTCTATCCCGAGCGGAGCGCCGTGGTGCACGGCGCGCGCCGCTACACCTGGAGGCAAACCTACGCGCGCTGCCGCCGCCTGGCCTCGGCGCTCGCCCGGTGCGGCATCGGCACCGGCGACACGGTGGCGGTGATGGCGGCCAACACGCCGGAGATGGTTGAATGCCACTTCGGCGTGCCGATGCTGGGCGCGGTGCTGAACACGCTCAATACGCGCCTCGATGCGGATGCGATCGCGTTCATGCTGAATCATGGCAACGCGAGAGTGCTGATCACCGACCGGGAGTTTTCCGGGACCGTGGCGCAGGCGCTTGCGCAGGCGGTGCACCGTCCGATCGTCATCGATATCGACGACAGGGAGTACGACGGCCCGGGCGAGCTTCTCGGAGAGAAAGACTATGAGGCACTGCTAGCCGAGGGCGACCCGGAATACGCCTGGCAGCCGCCCGCCGATGAATGGATGGCGATCTCTCTCAATTACACCTCCGGCACTACCGGCAATCCCAAGGGTGTCGTGTATCACCATCGCGGCGCCTATCTCAACGGCGTGTGCAATATCGTTACCTGGGGCATGCCGCAGCATTCGATCTACCTGTGGACGCTGCCCATGTTCCACTGCAACGGCTGGTGCTTCCCCTGGAGCATGGCAGCCAATGCCGGCGTCAATGTCTGCCTGCGCAAGGTCGATCCGGTGCAGATCTTCCGCCTGATCAAGGAGCACGGCGTCACGCATTATTGCGGCGCGCCGATCGTCCATGGCGGATTGATCAACGCCGATGCGGGCCTGCGCAAAGGCATAGCGCACAAGGTATCGGCCATGGTGGCGGGCGCGGCGCCGCCGGCGGCGATGATCGAGGGCATGGAGAAAATCGGCTTCGACCTGACCCATGTCTACGGCCTCACCGAAACCTACGGGCCGGCGACGGTTTGCGCCAAGCACGACGAGTGGGCCGACCTGGACATCGGCAAGCGCGCCGAACGCAACGGCCGCCAGGGCGTGCGCTACCTGATGCAGGAGGGGCTCGCGGTGATGGATGCCGCGACCATGACCCCGGTGCCCGCGGACGGCGAGACCATGGGCGAAATCATGTTCCGCGGCAATATCACCATGAAGGGCTATCTGAAAAACTCCAAGGCGACGGCGGAGGCTTTCGCCGGCGGCTGGTTCCATTCCGGCGATCTGGCGGTGATACAGCCCGACGGCTACGTCAAGATCCGCGACCGGTCGAAGGACATCATCATCTCCGGCGGCGAGAACATTTCCTCGCTCGAAATCGAGGAGGCGCTCTACCGCCATCCGGCCGTGCTCGCGGCGGCGGCGGTGGCGCGCCCCGATCCCAAGTGGGGGGAGACGCCCTGCGCGTTTGTCGAGTTGAAACCCGGCGCAGAGGTGACGGAACAGGAGATGATCGAGCATTGCCGCGGCCTGTTGGCGCGCTTCAAGGTTCCCAAAGCCGTGGTTTTCTGCGTGCTGCCGAAGACCTCGACCGGCAAGATCCAGAAGTTCGTGTTGCGCCAGCAGGCCAAGTCGGTGCAGGCGATCGAGTAAGTCTTTAGTCACTTGGGGGCGGGTAAGGATGCGTGTATGATTTTGCTCGTTGTTGCGCTATGCCAAGGGCCTGCTCAAAACGGGCTCGATGTCGATATGTGTTTAGAGGAGATGTCATGAGCGACACTGTACTGCTCGCCATTCAAGATCAGATCGCCACCATTACCCTTAACCGCCCCAAGGTGTTTAATGCGATGAACCAGGACATGGGTGCGGCTTTGCGGGAGGTCGCCCAGCGGGTGCTGGAAGACAACGGGGTGCGGGCGGTTTTGTTGCGCGGCGCCGGAGCGTCTTTCATGGCGGGGGGCGATGTGGCCATGTTCCATGCCCACAGGGGCAAGCTGCCTCCCCTCATTCTGCGCATGGTGCGGGAATTCAATCATGCCATCATCGCCTTTCGGCGCATGAGAAAACCGCTGGTCACCAGCGTACAAGGGGCGGTGGCGGGAGCCGGAATGAGCTTGATAGCCCTGTCGGATCTGACGATCGCGGCCGACAATACCCAATTCACCATGGCCTATAGCCGCATCGCCACCACGCCGGACGGCGGCGGGTCCTTGTTTCTGCCGGAGATTCTGGGGTACAAGAAAGCCATGGAGATCATGCTGCTTTCGGACGCTTTCGATGCCCACACCGCGCAACAACTGGGGCTGGTGAACTGGGTGGTGCCCCTGGCCGAATTGGAACAGCGCACTGCGGCGCTGATGAAGCGCTTGGCCAGCGGACCGACTTTTGCCTACGCGCAAACCAAGGCCCTGGTGAGCCGCGCCTTCGATCCCCATTTCGAAGCCCACCTGGAGGCCGAAGCTCAGTCCTTTGCCGGTTGCGCCGCCACCGGCGACTTGGCGGAAGGGGTGGCCGCCTTTGTAGAAAAAAGGAAAGCCGTTTTTACCGGGAAGTAAGTCCATACCGCCTTAGAATAGGTCTCCTGATTTTGTGTTTTGCAAGCTTGTGCAAGACGCAAGATCGGGAGAGGATGGATGCACAAACGAGCGAGACTGTTCAGTTCCGGCTTGTCCGGCTTAGAAATGAGGAGCAATAGCATGAATGCGAACACCCAGGCAGTGGCGATGGAACCTCTTTTGTTGAGGCAGGACGATGGGGGCGTGGTGACGCTTACCCTTAACCGGCCGGCGCAGTTCAATTCGCTGTCGCGCTCGCTGATGAGCGAGCTGCAAGCCGAGCTGGACCGCATCGCCGCCGATGCCGGCGCCCACGTGGTGGTTCTGGCCGGGGCGGGCAAGGCGTTCTGTGCCGGGCACGACCTCAAGGAAATGCGTTCAAACCCGGCGAAGGCGTTCCAGCGCGCTCTGTTCGGGCAATGCAGCAAGCTCATGCTCACGCTCGTGCGCATGCCGCAGCCGGTGATCGCGCGCGTGCATGGCATCGCCACCGCGGCCGGCTGCCAGCTCGTCTCGATGTGCGATCTCGCGGTGGCATCGGATAATTCGCGCTTCGCGGTTTCGGGGGTGAACCTGGGTTTGTTCTGCTCCACGCCGTCGGTGGGGCTGGCGCGCAATCTCGGACGCAAGCAGGCGCTGGAAATGCTGCTTACCGGCGATTTCATCGACGCCGAGACCGCGCTCGCGCGCGGCCTGGTCAACCGCGTGGTGCCGTCTGCGCAGCTCGACGCTGAGATCAAGAAACTGACCGATTCGATCCTCGCCAAGACGCCGGTCGCGATCAAGGCCGGCAAGCAGATGTTCTACCGGCAACTGGAGATGGGGCTGGACGAGGCCTACGAGCTGGCAAGCGAAGTGATGGCCTGCAACATGATGGCCGAAGACGCCCAGGAAGGCATCGACGCCTTCGTCGCCAAGCGCAAGCCGCAGTGGAAGGGACGTTAACCGCGCGATCGAGCTGTTTCCGAACCTGAACAGGCTAGCCAGCGCACCAAGCTGTCAGGCAGCGAGTAGCAGATGCGCGCCATCGGCCGCATTTTGCGGACCGGCGCGAGGCCGCTGCTTGTGGACGAGCCGACCGAGGGCCTGGCGCCGGTCGTCGTGCAGCGGATCCGGCGCACCGTCGAGCGCATCAAGGCGCAAGGGTTTACAATCCTGCGGGTCGAGCAGAATTTTCGTTTTGCCGCCACGGTGGCGAACCGCCTTACGTGATGGAGAACGGACGCGTGGTCGATATGATTCCCAACGCGGAACTGGAGTCGAACCTGCGGAAGGCCCACGACTATCTCGGCGTCTGACCAGGAAAGCATCATCAACTTTCACAAGAGGAGACCCACCATGTTGAAGAAACGCAGTGCATTGCTGGCCGCTTCGCTGGCGCTCGCCGCCGCGCATTTCGCCACCGGGGCGCAAGCGCAGATTTCCGACGGCATCGTCAAGATCGGGGTACTGAACGACATGTCCGGTCTTTATTCCGACATTACCGGCCAAGGCTCGGTGTTCGCCGCGCGCCAGGCGGTCGAGGACTTCGGCGCCGGCGCCAAGGGGCTCAAGGTCGAGATCATCAGCGCCGACCACCAGAACAAGCCCGACGTCGGCTCCAGCATCGCGCGCCAGTGGTACGACGTGGACAAGGTCGATGTCATCGTCGACGTGCCGACCTCGTCGCTAGCGCTTGCCATCAGCGAGATCACCCGCGAGAAGAACAAGGTGCTCCTGGTGTCGGGCGCGGCGGCGTCCGATCTCACCGGCGCGAAGTGCTCGCCGAATACGATCCACTGGACCTACGATACCTGGGCGCTGGGCAACGGCACCGGCAAGGCGATGGTGAAGACCGGCGGCGATACCTGGTTCTTCCTCACGGCAGACTACGCCTTTGGACATGCGCTGGAGCGCGACACTGCGGCGGTGGTCGAGGCAAACGGCGGCAAAGTTCTCGGCAAGGTCCGTCACCCGTTCCCGGGCGCGGATTTCTCGTCGTTCCTGCTGCAGGCGCAGGCCTCGAAGGCCAAGGTTATCGGGCTCGCCAATGCCGGCGGCGACACCATCAACTCGATCAAGCAGGCCGCCGAGTTCGGCATCGTCAAGGGCGGCCAGCAGCTCGCCGGGCTCCTGGTGTTCATGAGCGACGTGCATGCGCTCGGGCTGCAGACGGCGCAGGGTCTGGTGCTGACCGAGTCGTGGTACTGGGACGCGAACGCCGCCAACCGCGAGTTCGCGAAGAAATTCCGGGCGCAGTTTCCCGGCAAGTTTCCGACGATGGTGCACGCCGGCGTCTATTCGGCGGTGACCCATTACCTCAAGGCCGTAGCGACGCTCAAGAGTGACGCGGACGGCAGGGCAGTGGTGGCCCGGATGAAGGCGACACCGACCGATGACAAGCTGTTCGGCAAGGGTACGGTGCGCGCCGACGGCCGCAAGATCCACGACATGTATCTGTTCGAGGTGAAGAAACCCCAAGATTCGAAATACCCGGGCGATTACTACAAGCTTCGCGCCACCATTCCCGCGGCCGAGGCGTTCCGTCCGCTGAAGGATGGCGGCTGTCCGCTGATGAAATGACGCTCGGCGCGGTAAAATCCTCTTGCGCATCGAGTTTCGCAATCGGCTCGGTTAGCTATTTTCTACGCGAGGTGAACATGGGAATCAGAGAAAAAGTGGAACGGCTGGCGCAGCGCCTGCACCCTTCCCCCCAATACCCCAACCAGGGGGCCGTGCTATTCGTGGACCTGGAACTTCGCCAGACGCGCCGGGCGTACTTGCCGCTGGAAGTGCTGCGCACCTTCCTCGGCGGGCGCGGCGCGAACATGTTCCTGCTCTACAATTTGCTGGAAGAAGGCCGCGAGGCGCTCGATCCGGAGGTTCCGCTGATTTTCGGCGCCGGCGTGCTCACCGGCAGTATCCCCGGCGGTACCCGCGGAAACTTCACCAGCATCTCGCCCGACAGCTACGCCATCATGGACAACAATGGCGGCGACTACTTCCCGACCTATGTGAAGCGCCACGGCTACGATCACATCGTGCTCTACGGCAAGGCGAGTGAATGGACGCTGCTGCGAATCGCGCTGGACAAAATCAGCTTCCACGACGCAACCGGCTATCTGGGCCTCGACAACATGGACACCTGTCACGCGGTCGAGAAGGATTTCGATTGCACCGAGCGCAAGGACATGGCGCTGGTGCGCATCGCCACTTCGGGCGAGAACCTGGCGCTGAGCAGCGGAATCATGGGCGGAGTCAAGGCTATCTGGGCCAGAGGCGGCGGCGGCGCCAAGATGGGATCGCTGAAGCTCAAGGGCATCCTGGTCCAGGGCAAGCTCCCGGAGATGATGCCGGTCCACGACATGAAGCCTGCCAACCGGGCAATCGGCAAGCAGATCACGTCCACCAGCGTGATCAAGAACGTGCTGAAGAAGGTGGGTACCCAGTTCCTCTACAAGCCGACCCGGCTGTTGGGCGTGCTCACCACCCGCAACTACCAGGACACGACGTGGACCGAGGACCTGGACGCGGACAATTTCGATCCGTACCGAAGCGGCATGGACGGCTGCCACAAGTGTCCGGTGCATTGCCGGGCCGGGAACGACCTCACTCCCGAAGGCGAGGGCGGCTGGGGCGCCGGCGCGCTCAAGGGCCTCAAGGGCAACGCCAGCTACGACCACGCCCAGGCTGAACTGGTGCATCAACGTCCCAAGAACTACAAGGGCATCAAGGGCGACGGCGTCTACGACAAGTACGACCGGGGCGACGGCCCCGAGGGCGCGACGATGGGCAAGATGGGCCCCAATATCGGCATCAAGGACCCCGAACATCTGCTCCGGCTCAACAACCTGCTGAACGATCTGGGGCTGGACTCCTCCGGCACCGGCGGCGCCATCGGCTGGGCCATGGAGCTGTATCAGCGTGGCATCATCACCCGGGAGCAGACCGGCGGCCTCGACCTCAGCTGGGGCAATATGGAGGCGGTGGAAAAGCTGCTGCAGTTGACCGCCAGGCGCGAGGGCTTCGGCGACGTGATCGCGGATTCCGCCCGGGCGGTGGAGCGCGGCAAATATCCGGTGGAGGCGCTGCGCTACCGCGTGACGGTGAAGGGCCTGTTTCAGTCCGATCATCACGATGCCCGTGTCCTCAAGGCGTTCGCGCTGGGACTCTCGGTTGCCACCCGCGGCTTTGACCATCTGCGCAACCGCGTGGCAATGGAGATCAACGCGCGCATCAACGACGATCCGGAGTTCAAGGCCGTCCTCTATGGCGGCAAGGTGGCGGGGGAGCCCAACAGCTACGAGGGCAAGGAAATCGCGGTGCGCAGGGTCGAGAACACCTACGCCGTGGGCGATTCGGTAGGCATGTGCCGCATGACCACCAAGTTCATGAACTCGCCTTCGCTGCCCGGCCTGGACGATTTCGGCGAGCCGCTGCGCTGCCTCACCGGGCAGACCTTCACGGCCGCGGAGCTGGAAGAAACCGGACGCAATGTCACCGGCATCGAGCGCCTCATCAATTTCCGCATCGGACTGCGCGCCGCGGACGACACCCTGCCCCCGCGCTGGTTCGAGGAACCCCTCCGGGTCGGTCCGTTCAAGGGCGAGAAAGTCGACCGGATCGAGTTCGAGGCCATGAAAGCGCGCTTCTACGCGCTTACCGGGCTAAACAGCGAAGGCATACCCCAGCTCGCCTGGCACGAGAAGCTCTCCAGGGTCGCGACCGGGTTTGCGGTACGGGTGGAGTTTCACCACCGGGTACCCGGCGCGCCGGAACAGGCCGTCATCATCGACGAGCCGGTATCCAACGTCATCGAGCTGCGCCGGGCGCTCAAGCGCAAGCTCCCGGAAGCAGCGGAGGCGCTCGAGGACCGGCACCTCAACATGGCGGTCAACGGCGCGATGGTGGTGGCGAGCGAGCGCAACGCCGCAGTCCACAACGGCGACCGCATCGCCTTGGTGCCGGTGCTTACCGGGGGTTGAACAGTTGGGTTTGCGCCCGCTCGGGGCCTGATTGTGAAATCCGGGGAAAAAATGATCACCGGTTCGGCCGACGCAGAATTGCCGCGCGTCATCGGCGAACTGCCGCGCGCGGCAGCGCGCCGGCTCGGCGCAAAGGCCGCGGTGATCGCCGGGGATCGCGGCATCGGCTTCGACGAACTCGATGATCTCGCCAACCGCTTTGCCAACGCGCTTGCCGGCATCGGCGCGGCTCCCGGCGATCGCATCGGCATCTTTCTGCGCAATATTGCCGAATACCCGATCGCATACTTCGGCATCGCCAAGGCGGGAGCGGTGTCCGTGCACATCCCGCTGCGTTTTGCCGAGGCCGAATTCGACTACGCGCTGCGCAGGATACCCTTGGCCGCGCTGGTGCTCGAAGACTCGATGACCCAGCAGATCGGCTGGGCGGCGAGGCATCTGCCTTCATCGCGCATCATCCAGGTGGGTGCCGAGGCCGCCGCACCCTCGTTTGCCGATCTGGTCGCCGGGGCGAACGCCGATGCTCCGGCAATCGCCGTCGCCGAGGACAGCGCGGGCCTGATTCTATTTACCAGCGGCACTACCGGATACCCGAAGGGCGCATTGCAGCCGCATTACGGGCGGTGCCTGTCAGCCCAGGTGGGTATTGCCGATTTCGGGCTGACCGACGCAGACGTGCTCGCGGTGGCCTCGCCGCTATACCACGCAGCCGGTCTGCTCACCTGGTTTCAGAGCGGCGTGGCAGCAGGCGCATGCGCCGTGCTTCTGCCGACATGGGATCCCGCGACATTCATGGAGGCGGTGCAGCGGTATCGCATTACCGGAGCGTTTGCGGTTCCGACCCAGCTCGCGATGCTGCTTCGCCATCCCGGTTTCGACGCGTCGCGTTTGCGGACTTTGCGCATCGTCGTCTACGGCGGCGCGCCGAGCGATCCCAGGCTGATCGAGGAACTCGCGCGCGCGCTGCCCGAAGCGCGACTGGTGCAGAACTACGGCATGACCGAAATCGGGCCGCTATTCAGCCAGGGTCCGGAAGACCGCCGGGTGAATCCGTCCGCGCTCGGACGGCCCAATGCGACGCTCGAAGTCGAACTGTTTGCCGAGCCCGGGCGACCCGCGGCGATCGGCGAGCCGGGCGAGATCGCGACCCGCGGCCGCCACCTGATGCTCGGCTATTACGGCGATGAGCAAGCGACGCGCGAGTTTTTCCGCTCGGGCGACGGCTGGGGCTGGACCGGCGACCTCGGGATGCGGGACGAGAATGGAATGATTACGCTGGTCGGTCGTACCCGGGACACGATCATTTCCGGCGCGGTGAACATTTATCCGAGCGAGCTCGAGCGCGTGGCAAAGCAACACCCGGGCGTGGCCGACTGCGCCGCGTTCGGCTTGCCCGACGATATCTGGGGCGAGCTTCCTGCGATCGCAGTGGTGTTGAAGCCGGGTGCGCCGATGCAGGAGGCGGATCTGCTCGCGCTGTTTGAGGAAACGATCGCGCGTTTCAAACGGCCGCGGCAGGTATTCTTTGTCGAGTCCTTGCCTTACACCATCGCGGGAAAGCTGCAGCGCGCCGAGTTGCGAAAACAGTTGGGGGAAAAGACACGCCCTGCTGAAGGGGCAAAACCGTGAACAGCGCAGTTGAACCGCCAAGACACCAAAATGCACCCGGGGGCACCGCGATGGATTGCGGCCTCACCCTTTGCGTGAAACAGCCGGTGCATGAGGCGAGCGGTGAACTACTTTGATTTTCGCCCGGGCCGCTGCGATGCTCATCGTTACGCCGCCAACTTGACCTCCGGGAGCCGCAGACCAAGTTTGTCCTCCACCAGCACGCGCACCCTCGCCATGTAGTCGCTGCGCATCTCTTCGTTCCTGCGGAACTTGATGCCGTACTTGCGCAGCATTTCGTTGTTTTTCGAGCCCGCGGATCCGAAAAACGCCGGGCACAGGGGGAAAAAGCGGTCGAGAGCCTGCTGCAGCTTCTCTCTGCCCCCCGGTTTCTGCATGAACTCTTTGCAGAAATCATGACCGAACTGGCAGTGAAATTTTTCCTCCGGCAGCGTAGCCCGCGCGATATTCCGAAGCGGAACGAAACTGCAGTGCATCAGGTCCTCCACCTGCAGTACCTCGCCAAGATCGGCGACGGCCTTGATCACGCAGAACTCCTCGAACGTCTTCATTTTGAATTCGAAGACGGAAAGGGGGCGCTTGTTTTTCGTGTCCATTTCCTCGGACTTGACGCCAATCTGGTCTGCCAGCTCGCGAAACCGGATATGGTGGTGAAACTCCTCCATCGCCACCCGGCAGCTGAGCCATTTCCAGTGCGGCGTCGGCGCGAGCGCGATCGCCGGTTCGTCAAATACCTGAGAGCCGTAGAGTTCGTTGATCGCATGACTGCGAACGACCTTCTTGACCGCGATCTGATAATCCCCGGGCTGTTGTTTGAATTCTTCGACGTCTTTTACATCCGGATAAACTTTCATCGCATGCTCCTGTTTCAGACAACGGGATCGCCGCCAAAGGCGTCGATATCAGTCTCGAGAAGCGTAAACACGGGCTGCCACTCCCGAACCGCCTCGGTCAGATCCATGATCGTCGAGCCACCCGGTTGCTGCAGAATGTGCGCCGCCGGACGCGCCTGCGAGAACAACATGGTATCGCGTCCGCGCACGGCAAAAAGCTGCCCCGAAATGTGCAACGAAGCCGGTGCCGCAAGAAAACTGACCAGGCGAGCCACATAGACCGCCGGCACCGTCAGCGCGCGGCGCTTGTAAGCCGCGAGGTTTTCATTCGCCGGCGGCAGGCTTTCGGTCACCCGGGTGGCGGCGAACGGCGCAACGGCATTGCAGGTGATTCCGGAGCGCGCCAGATCATGGGCCACCGCGCGCGTCAATCCGATCATTCCCGCCTTCGATGCGCTGTACGCGTATTGACCGAAGTTGCCGTAAATGCCCGACGAAGACACGATGTTGATTATCGACCCGGGAGTCCGGCCCGCTTTCACCTGTTCTCGCATGACCGGCGTTGCCTCGGCCAGCAGTTGGAAAGCGCCGGAGAGATTGGTTCGAAGCACTGCATCCCAGTCTTCGCGGCTCGCCTTGAAGATCATCGAGTCGCGCAGGATTGCCGCGTTATTGACCAGAATGTCCACCGCGCCAAAACGTGATCGCGCCAGTGCTACGGCTTGACGCACGACTCGCGGATCGGCGATGTCACCGCATACTGCCGCCGCGCAATTCCTGCCCGCCACCACCTGGTCCGCCAGCCCTGGCTCCTGCGCCTCGCCCGCCATGCCGACACCGGGATCGACGATCACTAGGTTCGCCCCGCACCGGAGAAAATCGTCCGCGATGGCTCTTCCGATACCGCGTGCGCCACCGGACACGATTGCCGTGCGTCCTTTCAGCGACTGCTCATCCGGCTTCATCGGCAAATTCACGGCTGGTTGTAGAACGCGTCCGCATGCAGGTTCCGGTGTTCCAGGCCCATTTGAACAACAATGCCGGATACCGCGTCCACCATGGCCGGCGGACCCGCAAGATACGCCATGTAGCCGCAGAAATCAATACGGTCGGCTGCGATGACCTCGTGCAGGAGCCCGTTTCGTCGGCCTCGGCCAGGCTGCTCCGAAAGCGCGATGTTCAGCCGAAGCTTGTCGTACGAGGCCGCTAGCGCGCGCAGGATGGTCTCGTGATAGACATCTTTTTCCGATCGCACGCCGAAGTACAACAGGATCGCCGCGCCGTTGGCGCGGGGTATCAATGTTCGCAGAATCGACTCGATCGGAGCCAGCCCCGATCCTCCGGCGACCAGCAGGACCGGCCCGGCATGATGTTGTCGTAGGTAGCTGGATCCATAGGGCCCGGTTACGCGGACACCGTGCCCCACCTTGAGCTTTTCCGCAACGAACGCGCTCGCCCTGCCGCCGGGCACATGACGGACGTGGAACACCGGATCGATTTCATCGGGCGTATTCGCCATCGAGTAATGTCGGGAAATGCCGGGGGCAAATTCCACCTGCGCGTACTGCCCGGCCGCAAAAGCAAGCGCCCCAC
Source organism: Betaproteobacteria bacterium (assembly GCA_016234705.1). Lineage (GTDB taxonomy): Bacteria > Pseudomonadota > Gammaproteobacteria > Burkholderiales > SG8-39 > 2-12-FULL-64-23. The sequence goes on from JACRAS010000037.1 coordinate 23,466, forward strand.
CTTCTGCTTCCAGCGACAGCCTCACCTCCCTGATGTCATGGGTCAATTGCGTCAGGGAAATGACACGGCCGCGCAAGCTGCGAATCGGTCCGAGCGATATGCCTTCGATGTCGATCGCCCTCACCTTTACGTCGCCCCAAACCTGTGCGCGACAAGCAAGAACATGTTTCTTCGCTTTTTCATCCTCGCTCAGCGCATGCTCTGAGTAAGGCAACTCGAATATCTCCCCCTCGATCAGCTCGCACTTGCAGGTGCCGCAGTTTCCAACCTGACAGCTGTGCGGAAAGGGGACGCCGGCCCGCAACAGCGCCTCCAGCACCGTGTCGCCGGGTTGTGCCGTCACAGGTTCGCGGGTTTCAGAAAAATCGATGTGGTATTCCATGATCCCAAAAAAAAGCAGCAGGGCTGTCAATTTACGTCGAATTGAGCGTTTAATCGGACAGACGGACCAGCGCTTGCGAGCATGAATTTCGCGAACGCGCGGGTTAGAATCGCGCGCAGGCGCTGGGCATCAGGCAACTGCTCCGCAGTGGCTTTCAGTGAACTCAGGAAGCCCGCCGGGTTTGTCGGAACACCGATTCGCTACCGTAGGCCACGCCGGTGACATTGAGCCGCGCCGCGCGGGGGGACGAAGCCGATCAACTCCTGATAGATCGCCGCGCGCTGCGCCAGCGTCTCGTTTTCGTCGGCGTATTCGCCCATCGCAGCCTGTACGGCCTTGGTATTTATGCATGGTGGCAGCATGGGCCTCCCGGCAAAAATTTATGTTGAAATCCGGCGGAATCGCAGCCGCCTCGCCCGATGCGGTCAGGCTATCTGGAACGAGATTCATGCGGCGCTCCCGAGATACAGGTCTTTGAGCTTGCGCCGCTGCAGCTTGCCGGTGGCGGTGAGCGGCAGCTCGCGCACCCATTTCACGAGCCGCGGACGCTTGATTTTGGGCAATGCGACAATGCCTGCATCGAGACGCTCGCTGGCTTGCGTCTCATGCCCGCGGGCGGCGACGGCGAACAAAGCGATCGAGGCGAGGCCCTCGGCATTTTCGAAACCTACCGCAGCCAGGCCCTCGACGCAGCCGGCGCTTGCTGCGAGCAGCGCTTGCTCGACGTCCAGGATGCTCACCCACTGCCCCGAAATTTTCAGCATGTCGTCGTCGCGCCCGCAAAACTCCAAAGTTCCGTCGTCGCGCCGCCGGAACAGGTCTCCCGGGGAAAAACAACCGTCGGCGAAGCTGTCGCGCTCTGCCTCCGGACGCTGCCAATAGCCGAGCGCGACCGAGGGGTGCCGCAGCCACAGCCGTCTCGGTGCCGCGCCATCGGCGCCATCGCGCATGCGGCATTCGAGCCGCGGCGATGGCTTCAACATCCCGCTGTTATCATCGCAGTAAAACATTATCGCCACGGTTTCCGTGGCGCCATAGCCGGAGACCGGCGCCACGCCCGTCGCTTCGCGCCATTCGCGCCGCACCGCCGCGGGCAGGACTTCTCCCCCCGCCACATAGCAGCGCACGCCGGCGGCGGCGAGCCGCGTCGCCGCGCCTGCCCGCAGCATCTTGAGATAGAGCGTGGGCACTGAGATCAGTGCCGTCGGCCGGTGCCGCTCGACCACCTCCGCCACCCGCTCGGCAGTGGGCCATTCGCTATCGAGCACGACCGTGGCACCCAGGCGCAAGCCCGCGTACAGGCTGTTGCCGAGCGCAGCAGCGAAGAACAGCTTGGACGAAGCATAGATACGGTCGCGCGCGCCGAGCCCAAGGATCTCGCGCGCGAAGTCAGCGTAGGCGATGAAGTTGCGTTGCGCGTGCATGACCGCTTTGGGTACGCCGGTGGTGCCGGAGGTGTAGATCCACATGGCCATCGCGTCTTCGGGCAATTCAACCGCGGGGATAGCAGCGGCGTCCGCCAAGCCCGCGCTCCATTGCGCATCGATGACCAGTTGCGGCGGGTCGGCGATGTTCGCGAGCAGCCGTTCCAGCAGGGCGCGCGAACTTTCGTTGCACCAGATGAAACGCGCGCCGGACTCCGACAGCACCACCGTCAGTTCGCGCTCGAACAGCCGCGAGTTGAGGCCGACGGCGACACCTCCCGCCCCGATCGTGCCGAGATAGGCGATGATCCAGGCGATGCTGTCCGGTGCGAATACCAGCACACGCTCCCCCTGCTCCAGGCCGCGCGCGCGCCAGGCGCCGGCGGCCCGCCCTACCGCGGCGCGCAACTCGCCATAGCTCAAGCGCTCCGCGCCGCATTCCAGCGCAATCGCGTTCGCTTCGCCAGTGGCAAGCAAATAAGCGGCGGCGTTCATGTGGCGCGGTGCAAGGCGTTTAGCGCGGCGCGACCACGCTCATGCGGAACTCGCCGTTCACCTTGAGCCGGAGCTTGCGCTTGGACGGATGCCCGATCTTGCTTGCCGGCGTGACCGGCCCGCAAGGCGCGGCCTGGTCGAAGTCCTTGCCGAAGCTCCACAGCCGGCCCTTGTCCTTTCCCCGCTGCTGCAGGTCGCGACGGGTCATGTCCATGCCGACCGCATAGCCCCAGACGTGGTCGTTGGAGGCTCGGCGGCGATCTTGTAGCCCCCTTGCCGATCAGTGCAAACATTTCCGTTTCCCAATGATAGTTGCCGGTCATCGGCGGATATTGAATCATCCCGCTCTCACCGGCGCCTACCGGCACCAGGTCATGCGGCGCTTTGCAGAAAAAGAACGGCTGCTCGCGGCCGTCGCCGCCCATTTCCTTCTGGTGTTCGACATAGTTGCGCCCGGCCCGGCTGAGCATCCGGCATACTATGCCGATTGGTGTCTTGTGTGTCATTTTATTGGACACAAGCCAAGCGCAAGGACCGGAGCGCCGACGCATTCAAGCCGCCTCGCGTCAAACACAATGATCGCGCTGCGACCTTTAGCCTGCCGCCCGGCGCAATCTTCGCTCGGTTGCGCCAATTCGCTGCTTGCGATTGCCATTCGCTTAGACAGCGCATAAACTTAGAACCATGGTTCTAAGTTTGAATCCAGGTTCCAATAGGATCGCCTCGGAGCGCGTGCGGCGCAAGAGCGAAGCGCGGAGAATTCGCGCCTTGCGATGCGGCGCTGGTTGCGTGCGCCATTCTCGCGGCGCTCAACTGGAGCGCACGCTGGTACTGGCCCGACGGCGTGCACAGCGTCGCGGCGATTGCCCGCGGGGCTGGCAGACTACCTGGTGCGGGGGATCACCGCCGCACCTAAAGTAATGACTGCGCCCGTCAGGGCCCTATCCTGAGGTCGAAGATGAACACCGTGCTGAAACAGATCGATCGGCGCAAGGTCCACATCACCCTGCGCGTGAACGGCGAGGAGGTCGAGGTCTCGTTCTCGCCCTACAAGACCCTGCTCGAGGTGCTGCGCGAGGACCTTGACCTCACCGGCACCAAGCACGGCTGCGAGCTGGGCGAATGCGGCGCCTGCGCCGTGCTGGTCGACGGCGAGCCGCTGCTTTCCTGTCTCAAGCTTGCAATCGAATGCGCCGGCTGCGCCCTCGAAACCATCGAAGGGCTGGCCGAGGGCCCCGAATTGCACCCGCTGCAGGCGGCGTTTGCCGACCTGGGCGGCTCGCAGTGCGGCTACTGCACGCCGGGGGTCATCATGACCGCGAAGGGGCTGCTTGACCGCGAGCCCAATCCCAGCCGCGAGCGGATCAAGCAGGCGTTGTCGGGCAACCTGTGCCGCTGCACCGGCTATCAGCAGATCGTCGATTCGGTGGAAGAGGCTGCGCGGTTGATTAACGAAACGACGGTCAACGAAACGACGGTCAACGAACAGAGGGCAGGAGCATGAGCGCCGGGAAGAAACTCGAGGTCATCGGCCACGCGCGGCGGCGCGTCGACGGCCGCGCGAAAGTAACGGGCGAGCTGCGCTACGCCGACGACATGAAGCTGCCGCGCATGCTGCACGCGAAGTTGCTGCGCTCGCCGCATCCGCACGCGCTGATCGAATCGATCGACATCGCGCGCGCTAAAGGCTATCCGGGCGTGCAGTTAGTGCTGACCGGACGCGATTTCCCCATTCCCTACGGCGTCATGCCGGTGTCGCAGGACGAGTACGCGCTCGCGCCCGAGCGCGTGCGCTATGTCGGCGATCCGGTGGCGGCGGTGATTGCGAAGGATGAGCAGACCGCTTGCGAGGCGCTGCAACTGATCGAAGTGAAATACAAGCTGTTGCCGACGATTGCGACGCCCGAGGAAGGCCTGGCGCATCCGGAGACGCGCATTCACGACTATGGCGAGTCGGGCAACATCCATCGCAACCAGGCGTTCGAGTTCGGCGATGTCGAGGCGGCGCTAGCCAAATCGGACCACGTATTCGAGGATGTGTTTTTCTACGAGGGCAACACGCATCTGCCGATGGAGCAGCACGCCGCGCTCGCGGCGAGCGAGGGCGACGGCAAATTCACGCTCTGGACGAGCACGCAGACTCCTCACTATCTGCAGCGCCAGCTGGCGCTGGCGCTGCAGGTGCCGGCGGCGCATATCCGCGTGATCGCCTGCGACAACGGCGGCGGGTTCGGCGGCAAGGGCGATCCGGGGAATCATGAAATGGTGGTGTCCAAAGCGGCGCTGATCCTCGGTCGGCCGGTGAAAATCTGCCTGACGCGCGAAGAAGTGTTCTACCTGCACCGCGGCCGGCACCCGGTGCTGATGAAATTCCGCACCGGCGTCAGCCGCGACGGCAAGCTTACCGGCATGCACCTGCAGACACTACTGGACGGCGGCGCGTACGGTTCCTACGGCGCGGCGAGCACCTTCTACACCGGGGTGCTGACGCCGCTGACCTACGAGCTGCCGCGCTTCAAGTTCGACGCCTGCCGCGTATTCACCAACAAGCCCGCGAGCGGTCCCAAGCGCGGACACGGGACGCCCCAGCCGCGCTTCGGCCAGGAGGTCCAGCTCGACAAAATCGCCGAAAAGCTCAAACTGGATCCGGCGGATCTGCGCCTCAACATCGTCACCAAGGCGAATTCGCTCACCGCGAGCTGGCTCAAGATCGGCAGCAACGGCCTGGCCGAATGCATCCGGCAGGTGGTCGAGGGTTCCGGCTGGAGGCAAAAGCACGGCAAGCTGCGCGAGGGCCGCGGCGTCGGCATCGCCTGCAGTTCGTACATGTGCGGCGCGGGCGTGTCCATCTACTGGAACAAGATGCCGCACTCGGGCGTGCAACTGACGCTCGACCGCAGCGGCCGGGTGACGGTATTTTGCGGCGCGATCGAGATCGGGCAGGGTTCGAACGACGTGCTCGCCGCGATCGTGGCCGAAACGCTGGGCATCAGCACCAAGGAGGTGCGCTGCGTCACCGGCGATACCGGGATCACGCCGATCGACCTGGGCTCGTACTCGAGCCGGGTCACGATCATGATGGGCCATGCGGCGCTGCAGGCCGCCGGGCGCGCGCGTGACATGCTGGTCACCGCGGCGGCCGAGCAGCTCGAGGTCCTGCCCGCGAGCATCGTGCTCTCGCGCGGCCGCGTATTCGCGGCCGGCGATGCCGCGAAGAGCATGAGTTTCGCCGAGGCGGTGGTCTATGCGGAAACCAAGTTCGGCACGCTCGCCACGGTGGGCTCCTACGCGCCGCCCAAGCCGCCGGGCAAATTCAAGGCTGCGGGCGTGGGTCCGTCGCCCGCGTATTCCTTCACCGCCTGCGTGGTCGAGGCGGAAGTCGATGAGCATACCGGCTGGATCAGCGTGCCCAAGATCTGGATTGCGCACGACATCGGACGTGCGTTGAATCCGGTGCTGGCGCGCGGCCAGGTAATAGGCAGCGTCTACATGGGGCTGGGAGAGGCCTTGATGGAAGAGCAAGTGTTCCGGCGGCTGCCGCCCAAGCTGTCCAACGCGCTGGTGCACAAGTTTCCGTCGCTCTTGGAATACAAGAGCATCACCTCGCTCGACATGCCCGAAGTCGAGGTGATACTGATCGAGGATCCGGATCCGGACTGTCCGTTCGGCGCCAAGGAGGTCGGCCAGGGGCCGCTGTTGCCGGTGATGCCGGCGGTGGCCAACGCCATTTTCGACGCGGTCGGCGTGCGCGTCGACGAGGTGCCGATCACCCCGGAAAATGTGCTGCGCGCGCTGCGCTTGAAGCGCGCAGGCAAGGATCCGCGCGTGGGGCCGGAGCATTTCCCGCAGGTGCCCTATGCGCAGCCGACGTTCGTGCTGCCGCCGGGCGAAGGCGGCGACGGCAATGAGACCAAAGATCCC
>JACRAS010000009.1 GCA_016234705.1 Betaproteobacteria bacterium
CGGACGAAAAACCGTCCGCGCGGATCGTCGCTTGCGCACGGATGAAAAGCGCATCCGCGCGCAATCGACGATCTTGGATAAAACCCCAGCGCGGTCCTTTTTTTTTTCCTTGGCGCTGCCCCAGGCCGCAACCAAAATGACAAAAACATTCGCGCGGATGTGGCAATTGTTGCGGAGTAATTGCATAACCTTGTTTTTGGTACGGATACGCTTTTCATCCGTACCAAAAACAAGGTTGGCGCGCAGAGCGCGCAATGGCAGCTACTGGCGCGCGACTGCATATGAGACGCCGTATATAAATGCGCTCTAATTCTTCTTGTCCACTCCGCTACTACCCTCGGCGACGCGGGTAAAATCGCCCGCCTTCACGATGGAAAGTTTCAGCGGGTCGAGGTGCCGTTTCAGCGCGTTCTGGATTTGCTGCGGCGCCAGCGCGGCGATCCTGGCTTCGAAATCCGCGTCCCAGGCGAAGCGGCGGCCAAGGTAGAGATTGCCGGCGAGCCGTCCGGCGAGCGCTGCGTCCTGCGTGCGGTTGAGTTTGCGCGACTCGAGGTAACCTTTCTTGGCCGCGGCTACTTCCTCGGCGCCAAAGCCTTCGCGCAGCGCCTGCTGCAGCACGTCCAGGATTTGCGTTTCGATGCGGGCGCGGTTCTGCGGCGCGTAAATGGCGCTGAGGCCGAATTCACCCACGGCATCGATAGCACCGGCCGAGAGCCAGGAGCGCACGCTGTAGGACAGTCCCTCCTGCTCGCGTATGCGCCGCGACAGGCGCGCATCCGAGGAGCCGCCCAGCAGGTAATTGCCCAGCGCCAGCGCCGGGTAGTCGGGATGGTCGTCGCGCAAGCGCAGGTTCAACCCGGCGCGAAATATCGCATTGGCCTTGTCGGGCGTGTCCAGATTGCGGTTGATGGAAGGCGCGTCGTGATACCTGCCGGCAATGCGCGTGAATGGCCGCGGGCTTGTCCAGTCGCCGAACAGCTTTTGCACGAGGCGGGTGATCGCTTCCGCATCGAAATCCCCGACCACTGCCAGTTCGCTGTTGCTCGCGCCGTAGAACTCTTGGTGGCATCGCCCCAGGTCTTCAATGTTCACCGACTGCAGACGTTGTATGCGCTCGTCCAGCGTGGGTGTATATAGCCAATGCTCGGGCGGGTAAGGATCGAGATGGCGCGCAAGCTGCAGGCCGGCGAGGGCACTGGGCTCGCTTTTCTGGCTCTCGATGCTGGTCAGGGCGGAGCGCTTGAGCTGTTCGAATTCGCTTGCGGGAAACGCGGGCTCGCGCAGGACTTCGGCGACCAGGCGCAGGACCGCCGGCAGATTGGCGCGCCGCGTTTCGATCGATGCGCCTTCGCCGCCGACGCCGACGTTCGCCTTCAACCGGTCAAACTCGTCGCGCAATTGCTCGCGCGAGTGTTTCTTGGTGCCGCGCATCAGCATGGCGGAGGTGAGGCCGCAAGCGGCGCTGCGGCCCGTCTTGCTCTGCTCATCGCCCCAGCGCAGGGTGAGTTGCGCCACCACGGTGCCGCCGCGGGTCTTCTTCGGCAACAGGGCGAGCTTCATGCCGCCGGGCAATTCGCGCACGCTGGTGCGCGCATCGATATTGGCCGGAGTGGGGTCGAAAGTCTCGCCCGCCGCCACCAACGCCGCCCCCTTGTAGTCCTTGACCAGCGCCGCGACGTCGGGTGGCGGCGGAATCTCGGCACGGTCCGGTTGCGGCGTCGGCACGAACATGCCGAGCGTGCGATTGGCGGTCTTAAAGTACCGGGTCGCGACTCGCTGCACGTCCTCGCGCTTCACTTCGCGCAGGCGGTCGCGGTAGAGGAAGAACAGGCGCCAGTCGCCCAGGGCGATGAACTCGGACAGCGCGATGCCCAGTTCGCGCGGATTGGCCAGGGCCAGGTCGATGTCGTTCAGCAACTGCGTGCGCGCTCGCTCCACCTCGTCCTCCGTGACGGGCTCGCCGGAAATGCCCTCCAGCGTCGCGATCAAGCTTGCGCGCGCCGCCTCGAGCGCCATGTCCTTGCGCAGGCTGGCGCCGAAGTAGCCGTAACCGGCTTCGCGCTGCTGTCGATCGCTGCCGTAGACGTTGCTCGCCTTGCCCGTCTCGACCAGCGAGCGGTGCAGCCGCCCGCCGGGCACCTTGGTGAGCGCGGTGATGAGGATGTCTAATGCGGCGTAATCGGCATGGGAGCCGGGCGGCAGGTGGTACAGCGCGCTGACAATCTGCACCTCGCCCGCGCGGCGCAAGGTGACGCTGCGCTCGCCGTCCTGGGTCGGTTCCCGGGTGTAGGTGGCGGTGAGCGCGCGCGTCGGCCGGGGAGTCTTGCCGAAATGGCGCTCGACCAGGCGCAGCGCCGTGGCCTCGTCGAACCTGCCGCTGACGAGCAGCACGGCGTTGTCGGGCTGGTAGTAGTGGCGGTAGAAGGCCTGCAGGCGCTCGATCGGCACGTTTTCGATATCGGAGCGGGCGCCGATGATGGCGCGGCCGTAGTTGTGCCAAAGGTACGCGGTGGCAGCCATGCGCTCGCGCAGCACGCCGTGGGGGCTGTTCTCGCCCGCTTCGAATTCGTTGCGCACCACTGTCATCTCGCTGTCGAGGTCTTTTTTCGCCACATTGGAATTGACCATGCGGTCGGCCTCCAGGCCGAGCGCCCAGTCCAGATTCTTTTCCTTCGCCGCAAAGGTTGCGTAATAATTGGTGCGATCGAAAGAGGTCGAGCCGTTGAAGCGGGCGCCGTAGCGCTGAAACTCGTTCTTGATGTCCGGATGGCGCGGCGTGCCCTTGAACAGCATGTGCTCGAGCAGATGCGCCATGCCGGATTCGCCGTAGCCCTCGTGGCGCGAGCCCACCAGGTAGGTGACGTTGACGGTGATCGTGTCCTGCGTGGCGTCGGGAAAGAGCAGCAGCTTGAGGCCGTTGGGAAGCCGATACTCGGTGATGCCCTCGACCGAGGCGATTTTCCCGATCGACGCCGAAGCCTCCGGGCCGGACCGGGCGGCGCGCACGGGCGCGAGCAGGAACGCCGGCAGGAGCAGGGCAAGGGCAAGCGGGAGTATGCGGCGCAGCATCTGGACCTCGTTGTTGTTGGGGCTTCCCAAGAGACCGGAAATCCTTGGGTTGGTTCAGATTCCATTGCTAATAGAACAGGGTGCACCTATGCGCGGTCGGTGCGGACGGCATTCTACCGCGCCGGCGTCCGGCCCCTTGAAAATCCCGCCCGCAGCCCGCATTTACGCGGACAATGACAACTGTCTCGGGAGAAACCATGTCTGCCACCACCACCAAGGAAACGCTGGGCTTTCAGGCCGAAGTCAAGCAACTGCTGCATTTAATGATCCACTCCTTGTACAGCAACAAGGAGATTTTTCTGCGCGAACTGATTTCGAACGCCTCCGATGCCGCCGACAAGCTGCGCTTCGAGGCGCTGTCGGATGCCTCCCTTTATGGCACGGATGCCGACCTCAAGATTCGCGTCAGTTTCGACCGCGCGGCGCGCACCCTGAGCGTTTCAGATAACGGCGTCGGCATGTCGCGCGACGAGGTCATCACCAACATCGGCACCATCGCCAAATCGGGCACGCGCGAATTCTTTCAGGCGCTCACCGGCGACCAGGCCAAGGACGCGCACCTCATCGGCCAGTTCGGCGTCGGCTTCTACTCTTCCTTCATCGTCGCCGACCGCGTGACACTGACGACCCGCCGCGCCGGCCTTCCCGCGGGCGAGGCGGTGCGCTGGGAGTCCGACGGCGGCGGCGATTACAGCATCGAAGCGGTGGAGAAACAGGACCGCGGCACCGAGGTCACCCTGCACCTGCGCGAGGGCGAGGACGAGCTGCTCGACGACTTCCGCCTGCGCGCCCTGATGCGCAAGTATTCCGACCATATCGCCATCCCCATCCGCATGGAAAAGCGCGTCTGGGACGAGGACAAGAAGGAACATAAACCCACCGGCGAGGATGAGACCGTCAATCAGGCGAGCGCGCTGTGGGCGCGGCCGAAATCCGAGATCAGCGAAGAGCAGTACCAGGAGTTCTACAAGCATGTGGCGCACGATTTCGAGACGCCGCTGGCCTGGACCCACAACAAGGTCGAAGGCCGGCACGAGTATACGCAGCTCTTGTACCTGCCTGCGCATGCACCCTTCGACCTGTGGGACCGGGTGCACCGCCACGGCATCAAGCTGTATGTGCGCCGGGTGTTCATCATGGACGACGCCGAACAATTGCTCCCCGCCTACCTCAGATTCGTGCGCGGGGTGGTCGATTCCAACGATCTGCCGCTCAATGTGTCGCGCGAAATCCTGCAGCAGAGCAAGGACATCGAGGCGATCCGTTCCGGCTGCACCAAACGCATACTCGCGCTGCTGGAAGACCTGGCGCAGAACCAGAAGGAGCAGTACGCAAGCTTCTGGAAGGAGTTCGGCCTGGTGCTGAAGGAGGGCGTGGGCGAGGATCATGCGAACAAGGAGAAAATCGCCGGGCTGCTGCGCTTTGCCAGCACGCATGGCGATAGCGAAGAGCAGGGCGTCTCGTTTGCCGATTATCTGGCACGCATGAAACCGGGGCAGGAGAAGATCTATTACGTCACCGCCGACTCCTTCCTCGCCGCGAAGAACAGTCCGCATCTGGAAGTGTTCCGCAAGAAAGGCATCGAGGTCCTGCTGCTGGCGGAGCGCGTGGACGAATGGCTGGTATCGAATCTTCCCGAATTCGAAGGCAAGCCGCTCGCCTCGGTGGCGCGGGGAGATCTGGACCTGGGCAAGCTCGAGGACGAGGCCGAGAAAAAAGAGCAGGAAAAACAGGCCGGCGAATACAAGGATCTCACCGACAAGATCAAGGGCGCGCTGGGCGAAAAGGTGAAGGAAGTGCGCGTGACCCTGCGGCTGACGTCCTCACCCGCCTGCCTGGTGTCCGATCAGTACGACATGGGCGGCAATCTCGCGCGCATCCTCAAGGCGGCCGGGCAAAAGGTGCCCGATTCCAAGCCGATCATGGAGATCAATCCGGGCCATCCGCTGGTGCAGCGGCTGAAGTACGAGGAAACGCATTTCGCCGACTGGAGCCGGGTGCTGTTCGACCAGGCGCTGCTCGCCGAAGGCGGGCAACTGGAGGACCCGGCAGGTTTCGTCAAGCGCTTGAACGAACTGATGCTGACCCTCTCCGGTGAGGGTAAGAAGATCTGGACGCCGGGAAGTTGATCGCGGCAGGGCCGCCATTGCGCGCTCCGCGCGCCAACCGTGATTTTGGTACGGATGAAAAGCGTATCCGTACCAAAATCACGGTTATGGATAAAAACAACTGCCGCTTGGAGTTGCTTTTATCCAAGTTCTAGCGCTGCAGTCCGACCCCCTTGCCTACATCTGCTTCAACATGGTCTCGGCGTCGGAAACTTCGAACTTGCCCGGACCCTCGACATTCAACTGCTTGACCACGCCGTCGTCCACGAGCATCGAAATGCGGTTCATGCGCATGCCCATGCCGCGCGCGCTCAGGTCGAGTTCCAGGCCCAGCTTCTTGGTGAACTCGGCGCTGCCGTCGGCCATCATGCGTATCTTTCCGGTCGCTTTCTGGTCGCGGCCCCAGGCGCCCATGACGAAGGCGTCGTTGACCGAGATGCACCAGATTTCATCGACGCCCTTGGCGCGGAGCTTGTCGTAATTCGCGAGGTAGCTCGGCACATGCTTGGCCGAGCAGGTCGGGGTGAAGGCACCGGGCAGGCCGAAAATGGCGATCTTCTTGCCTTTGACCAGATCGGACACCTTGAAGCTGTTCGGGCCGCGCGAGCCGCCGGCGGTTTCGGTTTCGATGAATTCGGTGAGGGTGCCCTCGGGGAGGCGGTCTCCGACTTTGATCATTGCATGCTCCTGTCAGTGATGGCTGCGCGGGGGTTTTTCCCCGCCTTCGCGCAAGATTTAGGTATGTGCCGGTGTTTGCCGCGGGAAGCACAGCGGAAACGACGGCGCCGCGGCAAAGGACGGCCATGTTAACACAATCGGCGGCGCGAATACTCGCAAACGGCAGGTGTAATTTGAACCTGTTCCGCAATGCAGCTATAGTGCGTCCCATGCAACCCGCCGCTGAAGCCGCGCCCGATCGCAAGTTAAGCTTGACCGAGGTGCTGAACGACTTGGTCGAGGAGGGCATCGTCGGTCGCGCCCAAGCGGACAAGCTGATTGCCGACCGGCGCATGCAGCGCGCCGACCATCATCCGCTCGCGGTGATTGCGGACCAGAAATGGAAGTCGCTGTTGCCGCCCAACAAGCTGCTGCACCTCGAACTGCTCACCGAGTGGCTGGCGGGCAAGGTCGGCCTCGGGTATTTCCACATCGACCCGCTGAAAATCAACTTCTCCGCGGTCACGGACATCATGTCCAACGCCTACGCGCAGCGCTTCAAGATCCTGCCGGTGGAAGTCAACACCAAGGAGGCGGTGATCGCCACCTGCGAGCCTTACATCAAGGAATGGGAGCGGGAGCTCAAGCCCATCCTGCGCCTGGATATCCGCCGCGTCATCGCCAATCCGCTCGATATCGCGCGCTTCCAGGTCGAGTTCTACAACCTGGCCAAGTCGATCAAAGGCGCGGCCGAAAAAGGCGACCGGTCGAGCGGCATCGGCAACTTCGAGCAGTTGGTGGAGATGGGCAGTGCCAACCGCCAGTACGACGCCAACGACCAGCACATCGTCCACGTGGTCGACTGGCTGTGGCAATACGCGTTCGACCAGCGCGCGAGCGACATCCACATGGAACCGCGCCGCGACGTCGGCTATGTGCGTTTTCGCATCGATGGCGTGCTGCATCAGGTGTACCAGATTCCGGCGGCGGTGATGTCCGCCATGACCAGCCGCATCAAGATACTCGGCCGTATGGACGTGGTAGAAAAGCGCCGGCCGCAGGACGGGCGCATCAAGACCCGCACCGCCGACGGCCAGGAAATCGAGTTGCGCCTGTCCACCATGCCCACGGCGTTCGGCGAAAAGCTGGTGATGCGCGTGTTCGACCCGGAAGTGCTGGTCAAGGACTTCACCGAACTCGGCTTCTCCGACGAGGACCAGGCGCGCTGGAACCAGATGAGCGCGGCGCCGCACGGCATTATCCTGGTCACCGGGCCCACTGGCTCGGGCAAGACCACCACCCTGTATTCGACGCTCAAGACCCTCGCCACAGAGGAAGTCAACGTCTGCACTATCGAAGATCCGATCGAAATGGTGGAGCCGGCGTTCAACCAGATGCAGGTGACGCACGGCATCGATCTGGGCTTCGCCGACGGCGTGCGCGCGCTGATGCGCCAGGATCCCGATATCATCATGGTGGGCGAGATCCGCGACCTGGAGACCGCGGATATGGCGATCCAGGCGGCGCTCACCGGGCATCTGGTGCTCTCGACCCTGCACACCAACGATTCGGTCGCGGCGATTACCCGGCTGCTGGACCTGGGCGTGCCGCCCTATCTGCTCAACTCCACCATCCTCGGCGTCATGGCGCAGCGCCTGGTGCGCACGCTCTGCCCGCATTGCAAGCAGAAGGTGACTTACGACGATTCCCGCGCCGACGACCTTACCTGGGAAGAATTCGTCGCGCCGTGGAAGGCCAAGCGCCCGGCGCACATTTTTCGCCCGGTCGGCTGCCTCGAATGCCGCAACACCGGCTACGTCGGCCGCGTCGGCATCTACGAAATCCTGCTGATGTCGCCGGCGATGAAGCGCCTCATCGACGCCAAGGCCGACCTCGCCAGGATGCGCGAGCTCGCCTACAAGGAAGGGATGAAGCCGCTCCGGATCAGCGCGGCGATGAAAGTGGCGGCGGGTCTCACCACCATCGAGGAAGCGATCAAGGTGGCGCCGCCGCCGCAGCGCGATAATGAGTGACTGCCTTGTGCAGGTTTTTCCGTAAGCAGCTTATGCGCAGTCCGGGACCCGACTCAGGCTCATCTCGCCCACATTGGCAGGCCGATCTCGAGTTCCCCGTCGGATTGATTTTCCTATCGCTTTGACAAACCCCCGCGCCGGTGGCATATTGCCGGCGCTTACGCAGCCAGCCTCCGCAATCCTCGACGCACGGGAGATTCACCATGACGACGCAAGCCGCGCTGCCGCGCATGCAACTCACCCACCCGCAGATCACGCGCAGCTGCGCCGAAAGCGAAGTCTACGAGTCCTTGCTCGCGCTCGACGGCGCCAGCGTCCTCGAACTCGGTTGCGGCAAGGCCGATCACACGCGCCGCATTGCGACGGCGCATCCGACGGCGAAGGTACTCGCGGCTGAGGTCGACCGCATCCAGCACGCGGAGAATCTCGCGACGGCCGCGCCGGCGAACATCACGTTCGCCGATTTCGGCGCCGAATCGATCCCGCTCGCCGGCGCGAGCATCGACGTGGTATTGATGTTCAGGTCGCTGCACCACGTGCCACTGCCCCGGCTCGATGATGCGGTGGGCGAACTCTTTCGCGTGCTCAAGCCGGGCGGCTACGCCTACATTTCCGAACCGGTCTTCGCCGGAGAGTTGAACGAACTGATCCGCATCTTCAACGACGAGGAGCTCGTTCGAAAGGCGGCATTCGCTGCCGTGTGCCGCGCCGTCGACAAAGGCATGTTCGAGCTTGCGAACGAGACTTTCTTCCTGGTGCCGGTCAAGTACAAGGATTTCGGCGAGTTCGCCGGGAAGCACTTTGAGGTCACTCACAGCGAGCGCAATGTCAACGATGCGCAGAGCCTTGCGGTAGAGCGGCTTTTCAATACCCATCTCGGGCCGGACGGCGTGAAGCTTACGCAGCAAGTCAGGATCGACCTGCTGCGAAAACCGCGGTGAAGGCCACCGGGCGGGGGCCGCGCCCAGGCCGGGAGGTTGTGAGCACACCGCGGGCCGGCGATTACCCGGCATAGGTCCAGCACCCGCACCCCGGCAAGCGGCTTAGCCATCATAGCTCCCCGATCAGCGCTTGCCCTTGAACTTGGGCCGGCGCTTTTCCTTGCCGGCGGTAGTGGCTTCGGTGTAATCGTCGGAATTGATGAGCATGGCTTGGGCGTAGAGGTTGAATTCCCACTCTGCATTGAGGCTGGATTCCATGCCCCGCCGCAGCCCTTCCTTGAGGGAGGTATAGGCCAGTGGCGGACCTTCGGCCAATTCCGCGGCTAACTTCATGGCCGCCTGATCCAGCTCCGCATCGGGCGCGACTTGGGTCACCAGCCCAATGCGCAGCGCCTCGTCGGCATAGACCCGAGTACCGCGCAGCAGCATATCGGTGGCACGGCCCAGTCCGATGATGCGCGGCAACAGGAACATCCCCCCCAGGGGCGCGATCAAGCCCAGATTCACCCAGGTCTCGCAGAACATGGCGGATTCGCCGGCGATGCGAAAGTCGCAGGCGATGGCATATTCGCAGCCGGCTCCCACGGCGGGCCCGGCCACCGCGGCAATGGTGGGCTTGCTGCACAGCTTGATGGCTTTGGCCGTTCCGGCGAAATAGGTGTAGACGGTACGCTTGATCTCGAAAGGTTTTTTGCCGGACATATCCCTCAGGAAAGAGAGATCCCCCCCGGACGTGAAGGAGCCGCCGGCCCCGCTGAACAGCAGCACCCGGATATCGTCGTCCTTGTCGAACCGAGCGATGGCGTCCATCACCTGTCCCAGCATGGGCGGAGTGAGGGCATTCTTGATGTGGGGACGGTTGAAGGTAATACGGCCAATGCCGTTTTTCTTCTCGATAATGACTTCCGCTTCCATTGCACCTCCTTTTGTACGGACGAATGGAATTTGCATGAACCCCCAAGCCTTGTCAAGGACGCGGCCAGCTGAGTTCTCCGACCTTGCGCCTTACTCTGGAAACCGAGATAATCATTTCCTCTTTTTAGTCCCTGTCGACTCGCTTTTCCCACATTCTCTGGAGACTCCGGCGCTCATGTCAAAGTCCACGCGTTATGATTCCGTTTTCCGTCCCGGCCTGTTTTCCGAGCAAACCATCCTCGTCACCGGCGGCGGTTCGGGCATCGGCCGCTGCATCGCGCACGAGCTGGCCAGCCTCGGTGCGGCGCTCGCGCTGCTCGGCCGCAAGCAGGAAAAGCTCGACAAGGTCAGCGCCGAAATCGGCGAGGCCTATCCCGAAGCGCGCGTCACCTGCCATTCGTGCGACATTCGCGACGAGGAACGCGTAAAGGCCACGGTCGCCGAAGTCCTTGCGGACCATGGCCGCATCGACGGTCTGGTCAATAACGCCGGCGGCCAGTTTCGGTCTCCGGCCGAGGCAATTTCGCTGAACGGCTGGGAGGCGGTGGTCAAAAGCAACCTCACTGGAGGCTTCCTGATGTCGCGCGAGTGCTACCTGCACTGGATGCGCGACCACGGCGGCGCGATCGTCAACATCATCGCCGACATGTTCAACGGCATGCCCTGCATGGCCCATTCTGGCGCAGCACGCGCCGGCATGCTGAACCTCACCGAAACCACCGCTTGCGAGTGGGGCTGTTCCGGTGTGCGCGTCAATGCCGTGGCGCCGGGCTGGATCGCCTCGAGCGGTTTCGAGACCTACGGCCAAGAATTCAAGGACAGGCTCCAGAGCCTTTCCAAGTCGGCACCCCTGCAGCGCTACGGAACCGAGGCCGAGTTATCCGCCGCGGTGGTGTTCCTGCTATCGGACGCCGCCGCCTATATCACCGGCTCCTGCATCCGCGTCGACGGCGGGGCGCCCAACGGGCGCCAGACCTGGACGCTTGCCCCGCAAAAGCGCGCCAAGATCTACGACGGGTTCCCGCTCTACCAGTTGCCTTCGTTCTTGAAAAGCGTGTGATCGGTTTCCTTTAATCTTCTGAAAAGGACATGCATATGAAGCGCAGAACTGTTCTGAAATTCGCGGGTGCGGTTGTGCTGGGCGCGCCGCTTGGATCGTCACAGGCACAAACCTATCCCAGCCGCCAGATCCGGTTCATCGTGCCCTATGCTCCAGGGGGCGGAGCCGACATCGCGTGCAGGATCATCGCGCAGAAAATGTCCGAGTCCATGGGCCAGCCCGTGCTCGTGGAAAATCGCCCCGGGGCGAGCGAGATTATCGGCAACGAAGCCCTGGCCCACGCCGCAGCGGATGGCTACACCGTGGGCTTCATCAGCAACGCGCTTACCGTCAACGCCATCCTGCAACCCAAGCTGCCCTTCGACCCGGAGCGCGACATCGTGCCGGTGACGCGTCTGTTGACCATTCCTCTGATCATGGTGGTGCCGCCTTCGATGCCGGTGAACTCGGTCAAGGAACTGGTGGCGCTCGCCAGGTCCCAGCCCGGCAAACTCAACTACGCATCCTTCGGCGCGGCCGGCCCGCACGCGCTTGCGATGGAATGGTTCAAACGCGTGAGCGGCACCGACATCGTGGCAATCACGTACAAAGGCGTCGCACCGGGGCTCGCGGCGCTGGTCGCTGGCGAGATTCAGGTGATGCTGACGGGACTGACGGCGGGCATGCCGCACATAAAGTCGGGCAAGATCCGGGCGATCGCCACCACGGTGGCCAAGGGCGTCGCGGCACTGCCGCAGCTTGCGCCGATCGCGCGTGATTATCCAGAGTACGACGTGAACACGTGGTACGGACTGGGAGTGCCGGCGGGCACTCCGGCGCCGATCGTGAACCGCATCCACGAGGAGACGGTCCGCGCGCTCAATGCCGCGGACGTGCGCCAGCGCTTCGACAGCCTGGGCGTAGAGATCGCCCCTCTGTCGCAGGAGGCGTTCATCGCCATGCTGCGCGAGGAATCCCGACTCTGGGCACGGGTGATAAAGGAAGCGCACATCACGTTGAAGTCCGAGTAATGCGCAGCCGATGCCACCATCTTGGGTTTGGCCGCAGACGGCTTGACTTAAGACCATCAGCGCGCGGTCCAGCCGCCGTCGATCGATTGCGAAGTTCCGCTGATCGAAGCGGCCGCATCGCTGCACAGGAACACGGCAATGGCGGCGACTTCCTCGACTTCGACGATTTTCTTCGACGGCTGCGAGGCGAGGATCACTTGAGGAAGGGATGAAAACCCGCATCTATACGAGCTTTGAGGAAACGATCGAAGATTTTCCCGACGGCGCCTCCCTCATGGTGTTCTGCTGGGGGGTTTCCGGCACGCCGCAAAATCTGCTCCACGCCCTTAAACAAAAGGCCGTCAAAGACTTGACCCTGATCACCCACAACGTCGTGCCGGCCTCCGTCGGCAAGAGCGTACTGTGGGATGTGGTGACTCCTTTCATGCTGGCCGACCAGGTCAAGAAACTCGTCACCGCTTGGCCGGGAATGTCTTATCTGGGGATGGAATCCCCCATGGAGCGGCGGATTAGGGAGGGCAAGACCGAATTGGAGTTGGTGAGCCATGGGATCCTGGCGGAACGTATTCGGGCGGGGGGCGCCGGTATCGGTGGTTTCTATTCCCCGGCGGGTATCGGCACCGTGGTGGAACAGGGCAAGGAGAAGCGGGTGCTGGATGACGGCCGGGAGTATCTGCTGGAGAAACCGCTGACCGCCGATTTCGGTTTCATCCGGGCCCACCGGGCCGACAAGCTGGGAAATCTGGTGTATCGGGGAGGAGGCCGGGGCTGCAATCCGGTGATGGCGACCGCCTGCCGAACGGTGATTGCGGAAGTGGACGAAATCGTCGAGGTGGGCGAATTGGATGCGGAGACGATCATCACGCCGGGGATCTATGTGAACCGGTTGGTGCAGGTGCCCGAACAGGGGTTGGGGAGTGCCCGACACCGGCGGGAGCTCCTGTCCCGTTTTCCGACCCAAGGGCAAAAATCATGAAGCCGCGTCTGACGCCGGAACAGGTGGCGGCTCGGGCCGCCCTGGAACTGAAAGACGGAGACTACGTCAATCTCGGATTTGGCATTCCCAATCTGTGCGCATCCTATTTGCCTGCCGGGATACAGGTGGCATTCCATGCCGAGCACGGGGTGTTGGGCTATGGACCGTTGGTGCCGGAGTCGGAATGGGGAAATGCCGATTTCGATTATATGGATGCGGGAATGCGCTTTTTCCGGCCCCGGCCGGGCATGGCGTTCTGTGACATGGGCCAGTCCTTCGACATGATTCGGGGGCATCACCTGGATGCCACTATCCTCGGAGCGCTGGAGGTTTCCGGAGCGGGCGATCTGGCCAATTGGACTTTCGGCGTTGCGGAATCGGGCGGCATCGGCGGCAGCATGGATTTGGCCGTGGGAGCCAAGCGGGTGATCATTGCCATGGAGCATGTCACCAAGCACGGCAAGCCGAAGATCGTCGAACATTGCAAATATCCGTTGACCGCGAAAGCGTGCGTCGATCTGATCGTTTCCGATCTGGCGGTGATCGAAGTGGGTGCCGGTGGATTGTTATTGAAGGAGCTTGCCCCGGGTTGGACCGTGGAAGAAGTGCAGGCGTTGACCGAACCCACGTTGCGGGTGGATGAGGCCCTTAAGGAAATTCGGTGGTAGCTGCCGCGGCCTAGGAGTCGCGGTTTTTGATGACGTTAAGAGAGGAGAAGAACGATGAAACCTGTTCCCGTTATGCTCGGCGTTTACGCTGCGATCCTGGCCGCTCTTGCCGGCCCCGCAGCCAATGCGGCTCAAGAGAAAATTTCCGATGGCGTGGTCCGTATCGGGGTGATGAACGATCTTTCGGGTCCTTATGCTTATGTTGGGGGACCGTACTCGGTCTACGCCGCCCAGATGGCCATCGACGATTTCGGCGGCAAGGTGCTGGGCAAACCCATCGAGTTGTTGTCCATCGATCACCAGAACAAGCCCGACATCGCCTCCAACAAGGCGCGGGAATGGTTCGATAAGGATAAGGTAGACATTCTGGGCGAGGTGGCGGCTTCAGCTCCCTCCTTAGCGGCAATTAAGATCGCCAAAGAGAAAAACAGAATCGTGCTGCTCTCCGGACCGGCGGCCACCCGCATCACCAACGAGGATTGCACCCCCATCACCGCGCACTGGACCTACGATACCTATGCCATGGCCGCGGGAACCGGCCGGGCGGTAGTGAAGGACGGCGGGGACAGTTGGTTCTTTATTACCGTCGACTACACTTTCGGCCATTCCCTGGAAAAGGACACCGCCGACATGGTGA
The DNA here is from genome assembly GCA_016234705.1 of Betaproteobacteria bacterium. GTDB lineage: Bacteria > Pseudomonadota > Gammaproteobacteria > Burkholderiales > SG8-39 > 2-12-FULL-64-23. Next base: position 14,075 of record JACRAS010000009.1, read on the forward strand.
AGGCGTCGGGGGGCAAGGTGCTGGGCTCGGTCCGTCATCCTTTTCCCAGCACCGACTTCTCGTCTTTCCTGCTGCAAGCCCAGGCTTCCGGAGCGAAAGTGATCGGGCTCGCCAACGGCGGCACCGATACCCTCAACGCCCTCAAGCAGGCGAGCGAGTTCGGCATCACACCCAAACAGCGCATCGCCGGGCTGTTGATGTTTACCGACGATGTCCATGCCCTGGGCCTCAAGGCAGCCCAGGGAACCTATATTACCGAGGCGTTTTATTGGGACATGAATAACGAAACGCGGGCGTGGTCGAAGCGCTTTTTCGAGAAAATGAAGCGCATGCCCAACATGATCCAGGCCGGAGTTTATTCGTCAATCACTCACTATCTCAAGGCAGTCAAGGCCGCCGGGACCGACGAGACCAGGGCGGTGATGGCCAAAATGAAGGCCATGCCGGTGAACGACATGTTCGCCAAGAACGGCAAGCTTAGGGAGGACGGGCGCATGGTGCATGACATGTATCTGATGCAGGTCAAGAAGCCAGAGGAATCCAAGTATCCATGGGATTATTATCACATTCGTCAGACGATTCCCGGCGATCAGGCATTCATTCCTCTGTCCAAGAGCACTTGCCCGCTGGTGAAGAAACAGTAATTTCCCTTCGGGAGCGGGGCGGAGTTACTGCCCGACCCGCTCCTGAGCCATTTGCCGCAGCTTGGTTTTTTGGATCTTGTTGCCGTTGGCGGAGGGTGTAACCGGAAAGTCGTCGATGGGAAAGATGCGCCCCGGAACTTTGTAGTTGGCCATGCGCCGGCGGCAGAAGGCGATGAGCGCCGCTTCGTCGAAGGCTGCCTCGGCAGCGGGAATGACGAAGGCCGCGGCCCGCGGCGCCCCGTTGATTTCCACTCCCACCACCTGGGCATCGGCCACGGTCGGGTGCTCCTTGAGAAACCCTTCGATCTCTACCGGGCTAACCAGAAAACCGGCGAGGCGCAGCACATCGCCCATCCGATTTTGGTAGACGAAACGACCGTCTTCGGTGAGAAACCCCAAGTCTCCGGAACGGAAAAAGCCGTCCGCGGTGAGGGCTTCGGCGGTGGCCTCGGGGTTGCCGTAATACTCCAGCATGCGGCTGGGGCCGCGGAGTTCCAGTTCGCCGCTGGCCCTTGGGGGCAGCAATCGGCCACTGTCCGGATCACGCACCCGCACCACTGCTTCGGAAGAGAAGGGATGACCGCCCCCCTGGATTCGTTCTTGGGCCGGCAGCGAAAAGGGCTGGCGGGCGAACAGCGCCTGCACTTCGCTGGAGCCGTATAAGCCCAACAGCGGAACTCCCTTGGCCTCGGCTTCCGCGACGATGGCGGCCTGGTTGGGGGAAAATACCGCGAAGCCGCACATCCTGAGACTGGGGAAGGGGTGGCCTTCACCGGATGCGGATGCCAGCAAGCTGGCCGCCATGTCGCCGAGGGCGACGGTGTGGGTGACGCCGTAACGCCGGATCAATGCTGCCGACTCGGCGGCATCGAAAGCCGGAGTGGTTACCAAGGGCCGACCCGCGGATAGGGTTGCCATGACTTGGCAAAATCCCGCGACTCCGCAAAAAGGCACCGAGGGCAGCACCACCGTATCCGGCGCCGAGAAGCCAAATCCGGTGGCCACGTCGCGAGCATGTTGAAGAATGGCGGCATGGCGGTGCAAAACGAATTTCGGAGCCTTGGTGGTTCCGGACGTGGTAAAGATCACGCAGCCGCTGTCGGCGGTAGCCCGGTCTTGTTGAAGAGGCAAGCTGCCGGCTATCTTTTGATAGTCGTATACCGGCCTGCCCCGAAGATGGCCCGGCAGCGGGCTCTCGTCTTCCCGGTAAACGATATAGTTTTCAACTCGTTCGAGGGCGGCCGGATCCGCGGCTTCCAAAATTCCCGAAAAATCGATTTGTTTGAAACCCGGCCAGAAAATCAGCGCCCTGGCGCCGGAGCGGCCGACGATGTCGGCGATCTCACCGCTTTTGAAACGGGTATTGACCGCCACGGCGATGGCTCCCAATCGCGCACAGGCGAACAATGAAGCAACCCACGCCGGGATATTAGGTAGCCACAAGGCTACCCGATCACCCGGCTCGACTCCCAATTTTTTTAATCCAGTGGCGAGGCGGCGGCTTTCATCCGAGATTTGTCCGAAGGAGACCGGGCGTTCCCGGTCGATGAAAGCGGGGGCTGTCGGCTGGCAGGCTGCCATCGCATCCAGGAAAGCGGACAGGGTATTCGACATAGTTCTCTCGCTACGGTGATTTTGCGGGGTTCGAAGCTTGGCAAATCATGGCGCGAAGCTGCGTCAGGCGCAAGCCCTCAACCTCGCGACCCAAATAAGATGAAGTGAATGGGGCCTTCGGCTCAGCGGCTGAGCGCTTGATAGGCTATTGCGTCGGCCCCTGATCGTCAGTACCATTAACTTCCAACATTACTGCGCTCCTTCATCCGTGCTTGGGGATGATGGCGGGCGGCCGATAGCCAGCAGTCAATATCTATCTTGCCGAAGGGGAGCCGGCCTAGATGAGCCAGGACATCATTCTGGAAACCCGCGATCTGACCAAGGAGTTCAAGGGCTTCGTGGCGGTGAGCGGCGTCAACATCAAGGTCCGGCGGGGGACGATTCATGCTTTGATCGGCCCCAACGGCGCGGGGAAGACCACTGTTTTCAATCTTCTGACCAAGTTTCTGTCTCCGACCCGCGGCAGCATTCTTTTCAAAGGCAAGGACATCACCTTGGATAAGCCGGCCCAGGTGGCGCGCCAGGGAATGGCCCGCTCGTTTCAGATTTCCGCGGTGTTTCCCCACCTGACGGTGTTGGAGAATGTGCGGGTGGCTTTGCAACGCCGCTTGCAGACATCCTTCCAGTTTTGGCGGTCCGAGCGTTCACTGGATGCGCTTAATCCTCGAGCCATGATGTTGCTGGAACAAGTGGGCTTGGCCACTTTCGCCTCAACCATTGCCGTGGAGCTGCCCTATGGCAGCAAGCGGACATTGGAGATTGCCACCACGCTGGCGCTCGAACCGGAACTGTTGTTGCTGGACGAGCCGACCTCCGGCATGGGCCATGAAGACGTGGGACGCGTGACGGAATTGATTCGCAAGGTGGCGGCCGACCGAACCGTGCTCATGGTGGAGCATAATTTAGGTGTGGTGGCTCATTTATCCGACACCATTAGCGTATTGCAACACGGCGCCGTGCTTGCGGAAGGACCCTACGAAGCAGTGTCCCGTAATCCCCAAGTGCTGGAGGCGTATATCGGGGTCGCGGCATGACCAGCGCGTTCCACCCGGATACCGAGCTGCTGCGGGTCACTGGCCTGCACGCTTTTTACGGCGAATCTCATGTTCTCCACGGCATGGATATTACGGTGAACAAGGGAGAGGTCGTCAGCCTGTTGGGGCGCAACGGTTCGGGACGAACCACCACTCTGAGGGCGGTGCTGGGCTTGGTGGAAAAGCGCAGCGGCTCGGTGATGGTCAATGGGCGGGAGACCATCGCCATGCCCACTTACCGCATCGCCCGTTTGGGGATCGGTTATTGTCCCGAGGAGCGGGGCATCTTCTCCAGCCTGAACGTCGAGGAGAATCTGCTGCTCCCACCCTTGGTGGGCAGCGGGGGCATGAGCGTCGAGGAGATCTATGAGATGTTTCCCAATCTCGCGGAGCGCAAGCGCAGCCAAGGTACCCGGCTGTCTGGCGGCGAGCAGCAAATGCTGGCCCTGGCCCGCATTCTGCGAACCGGAGCGAGGTTGCTGTTGCTGGACGAAATTACGGAGGGACTGGCGCCGGTGATCGTGCAGGCGCTGGCGCGGGCTATAGAAAACCTTAAGGCCAGAGGCATGACTTTGGTGCTGGGCGAACAGAACTTCCGGTTTGTCGAGCCCTTGGCCGATCGTCATTACGTGATCGAGCATGGCCGAGTGGCGGAGATGGTCAAGAAGGACGAATTGCAAGCGAAGCAAGGCTTGCTGCACCAGTATCTGGGAGTATGACCGAGCAGGCGTAGTTTCAATTTTTTTTAGCGATACAACCTTCAGGAGGCTGACATGAGATTATCGAACAAAACCCTAACTGCCGCCGTGTGCGCGGCTTGCATTGCGGCGCCCGCTGCTTGGGCGCAAACCGGCAAAATTTCCAACGGCGTGGTCAAGATCGGAGTCATGACCGACCTAAGCGGGCTTTACGCCGACCTCTCCGGGCCAGGATCGGTGCTAGCGGCTAAGATGGCGGCGGAGGATTTCGGCGGCAAGGTGCTGGGGGCGCCCATCGAGGTGATTTCCGGAGATCTCCAAAATAAACCGGATGTCGCGTCCAGCATAGCGCGGCGTTGGCTGGATCAGGAGAACGTGGACATGGTCACTGACCTTACGGGATCGGCGGCGGCGCTGGCAGTGGTCAAGATCGTTAAGGAAAAGAACCGGATTGCCATGGTTTCCAGTGGCGGGACGACGCGATTGACCAACGAGGACTGCACTGACCGCACGGTTCACTGGGCCTACGATACCTATGCTTTGGCCAACGGCTCGGCCCGGACCCTGACTCAGGAAGGGGCCAAGACCTGGTTTTTCATCACTCCGGACTACGCCTTCGGCCATTCCATGGAAAAAGACGCCAGCGACGCCATTACAGCGGCGGGAGGCAAAGTGCTGGGGTCGGTCAAGCACCCTTTCCCCGGCAGCGACTTCTCTTCCTTTCTCTTGCAAGCCCAGGCATCGGGAGCCCAGGTCATCGGCCTCAATAATGCCTCAAGCGATCTGATCACCACCATCAAGCAGGCGGCGGAGTTCGGCATCGCCCCCAAGCAGCGTCTCGTCGGGATGATCTTCATGATCACCGACATCCACAGTATCGGTCTTAAGGCGACCCAGGGGATGGTCTATACGGACGCCTTCTACTGGGACATGAACGACGAGACGCGCGCCTGGAGCAAGCGTTTCTTCGAGCGTCAGAAGCGCATGCCCACCATGATCCAAGCGGGGGTGTATTCTGCCGTGACCCATTACTTGAAAGCCATCAAGGCATCCGGCACCGACGAAGCGGGGGTGGTAATGGCTAAGATGAAGGCTACCCCCGTGAACGACTTCTTCGCCAAGAAAGGGAAGATCCGGGAGGATGGCCGGATGGTTCACGACATGTATCTCATGCAGGTCAAGAAACCGGAAGAATCCAAGCAGCCATGGGATTACCTGAAGTTATTGAAGGTGATCCCTGGGGATCAGGCATTCCAGTCCCTTTCCAAGAGCCGGTGTCCGCTGGTCAAGAAGTAGCCGAAAAGAGGGAGAGCGGCAGTGTTCGAGTGGCTGGGCATCACTCCCCAGGGGCTGTACGGCCAGCTCCTGGTGGGGCTCATCAACGGATCGTTCTATGCCACCCTGAGCTTGGGGCTGGCGGTGATTTTCGGGTTGCTGAACATCGTCAATTTCACCCACGGGGCTCAGTACATGATGGGCGCCTTCGTGGCGTGGATGGGACTGACCTATTTCGGGATCAATTATTGGTGGTCCCTCATCCTCGCGCCGCTGGCCGTGGGAGTGGCCGGCATCATTCTGGAGTTGACGCTTCTGCGCCGGCTTTATCAAATGGATCATCTTTACGGTCTGTTGCTCACTTTCGGCTTGGCCCTCATCATCGAGGGAGGCTTCCGCCAGGCCTTCGGGATTTCCGGCGAGCAATATGAGATTCCCGAAGCGTTGACCGGCGCCACCAACCTGGGGTTCATGTTTCTTCCCAATTACCGGGCCTGGGTGGTAGCCGCTTCTCTGGTGGTCTGTTTTTTTGTCTGGTTCATCATAGAGCGCACCAAGCTCGGAGCTTACCTGCGGGCCGGTACCGAGAACCCGCAGTTGTTACAGGCCTTCGGGGTCAACGTGCCGGTGCTGGTGACCCTGACTTACGGTTTCGGCGCCGCCCTGGCGGGCTTTGCCGGGGTGCTGGCGGCGCCGATTTTCCAGGTCAATCCGGTGATGGGATCCAACCTGCTCATCGTGGTGTTCGCTGTGGTGGTGATCGGCGGCCTAGGGTCCATCATGGGCTCTATCCTGACCGGCTTGGGGCTGGGGCTGATCGAAGGTCTCACCAAGGTGTTCTATCCGGAGGGCTCATCGGTGGTGATTTTCGTGATCATGGCCGTCATCCTGCTTATCCGTCCCGCCGGCTTATTCGGCAAGGAAAAATAACGTGAAGCCTGGCAAGTCCGCCATTGGGTTCGTGATTCTGGTTGTGGCCGGGCTGGTGGCGCCTTTCGTCATCTACCCCGTGTTTCTGATGAAGGCGCTGTGCTTCGCTCTGTTCGCCTGCGCCTTCAATTTGCTGTTGGGCTATACCGGATTGCTGTCCTTCGGCCATGCGGCGTTTTTCGGTTCCGCATCCTACATCACGGGCTATGTCATAACCACACTCGGTTTTCCCGTGGAACTGGGGATTCTGACGGGAACCGCTTTTGCCTTCGGCTTGGGCGCCGCGTTCGGCAGCCTGGCGATTCGGCGGCAGGGGATTTATTTCGCCATGATTACTCTGGCATTGGCTCAGATGGTGTTTTTTCTGTGCTTGCAGATCAAGGCCACCGGCGGTGAAGACGGTTTGCAGGGGATCCCGCGCGGTTTCCTGCTGGGCTTCATCGACCTTTCAGACACCCTGAATATGTATTACTTCGTGTTAGGGATATTTCTGTTCGGGTTTTTCCTGATTTATCGGATCATCCATTCGCCCTTCGGGCAAGTACTCAAGTCGATCCGGGAAAATGAGCCACGGGCGGTGTCCCTTGGCTACGACGCCGACTCGCACAAGCTGTTGGCGTTCATCTTGTCCGCCGGGTTGGCGGGGCTGGCGGGGGCGACGAAATCGGTGGTGTTCCAACTGGCTTCCCTGACCGACGTGCATTGGGGAATGTCGGGAGAAGTGGTGCTGATGGCCCTGGTGGGGGGGGTCGGAACCATATTCGGTCCCGTAGTGGGCGCCCTTATCATTGTTACCATGGAGAACTATCTGTCTGGCTTCGGCTCCTGGGTGACTATCATCATGGGGGCGGTTTTCGTGGCCTGCGTCTTGGTTTTCCGCAAAGGGATCGTCGGCGAACTGAATGCCCTAATCAAGCGATAGCCGGCATTGCTGTAGTCATTTTTGTAAGAGTGCTTGCCCGCCGGTGAAGAAATGAGCCTGCGTCCGGAATTAGAAAATCACTTCAGTACTTCCCCAGGATCCGATGAACAAAACTTCTAAGCCTACTTGCTCAGGTAGCGCATCGCGCGCTCCAGCCCCCCGATGGTGATCGGGTACATGCGCGCTTCCATGATCTCGCGGATGACGGCGACCGACTGGCGGTAGGGCCAGAGTTGCTCGGGCTCCGGATTGA
>JACRAS010000047.1 GCA_016234705.1 Betaproteobacteria bacterium
ACGCCTTCCTCTCCAAAGCCTCATGAAGACTTCCCCCGTCGCCGCTGAGCGCATCGAGCGCGCCATCCTCGTGCTGCGCGGCCACAAGGTCTTGCTCGATACCGATCTGGCCGAACTCTACGAGGTACCCACCAAGGTGTTCTTAAGGTAGTGCCATTGGAGCCTGAGCCCCTTTAGCCTCACGCTATCCAATCAACTTGTCAGAATGCCCTCGTGAAAGACCATCGATAACAGCCGCAATCACTGCGTATGGAAAAAAAATCAACCCTACCAAAATTTTCGCGATTCCGAGCTTCCCGCTGATCATTAAAATGGCCAGTTCTCGCCGGGCAGGAAAATTCCCGGTCTTCGATGCGCGCTCCAGGTATTTGACACCCTTCTCAAGATCGAGATTCGTTCCCCACCCTCGCACATGCGCCAAACCTAGCCAAAGTAACGCCGGACCGTATTCCTGAACTCCCGCTTGATGAAACCAACGAAGCGCACTCTCGTAGTCACGACACGCAAGAGCAGATTTGCCGCAATAGAACGCACCTTCCTTCGAGCCTAAATTCGCCGCTCCCTGGAACCAAATAAGAGCCTGTTCTTTATTTTTCTCAACGCCTAGTCCCTCGTTGTACATCCAACCAACCTGCACTTGGCAGCGAGCATCCCCGCCTTTTGCAAGCACCTCGTAAGCCGCGAAAGCCTCTGCAAATTGTTTCTGGTTTAACAGTTCTTGCGCAGTCCGATAAGGCTCCTTGCGTGATGCGGTATCCATGGATACTTAAGGTTTGCAAATACCGGTCGGTTTCGGAGGAGAGAATCCACCCGCCGGTTTAGACATCTGAACTGTCCTTACAATAGGAGGAGGCGCAATCGGTGCCGGAGGGGGCAGAGTGTCCGGCGGAACACCTTTAATAGCGATCTGAATAATTCTGGAAATAATTGATACCGTGCTGACTTCAACCGTGCCTGTCGCGACTGCAATAGTCACTGCTGCGGCAGGAGTGGTAGCGGCGGCCGTTGCTGCGGCAACCGCCGCAGCCGTGTTACCTGTTTGTCCAGCAGTAGTTGCCGCGGCGGGCGACATATCCCTCGAGAATGCGTGAAGGCCTGTCAGAAGGAGCCCATCCGGATCTGAGTAGCTCAAGGGATTGCCATCAACATAGAGATACAGGTTGATGCCACCCGCGATCCCAATCGGATCCTCCGCGATGAACCGCTTCAACACCGGATCGTAATATCTCGCCCGATAGTAGTACAGCCCGGTCCCGTCATTCTCGCGTCCGGTGTACTGCAACGCGTTGCCCTCATCCGGCCCCAGGGTGGTGACTTCCCCATACGGCGAATAGGTGTAGTAGTTCTGAATCGACTGATCGTCGTTCGCCTGCGCGATCACGCTCATCAAGGCATCCGTCAACAGGGTCTGGTTGCCGCTCGCGCCGTAGCGCGCCCGCACTTCGTCGATCGCAAGACCGGTATGGTACACCGTGTCGATCGCGTTGCCCCGCAGTTCGGCGATTGCCTGCGCGCCGTCGTAGAGGTAGCCCGTCGTGTTGCCGTTGACGGTTTTCTCGATGCGTCTGCCCAGCGCATCGTACTTGAAGCTCGCGCCCCCCGCCGGCCCGGCGATCGAGACGAGCTGGTTCCTCGCGCTCCAGCCGTAGCTCGTCGTGCCCGAAGTGGGACCGGTCTTGGACACCAGATTCCCGTTGGCGTCATACCCGATACTAAAAACCTCCCCATTCAGGGTAATGCTCGCCAGCCGGTTGGCCTCGTCATAGCTGGCGCTGAAGGGGGTCTCCCGCACGCTCGATGAGCCCGAGCCCTTGACGATACGCTGCCCGGCCGGGTCGTAGCCGTAGGCGAGGGTCTCGATGGGCGTGCCGTCGGTCTTGGCGTAGGCAATACGGGTCACCCGGTCCATCACGTCGTAGCCGTAGGCGACCGTGATGCCATCGGGCAGGGTGCGGGCGGCCAGGCGCCCCACCGCATCGTAGGCATAGGTGGCGGTCTTGCCGCGCAGGCTCACGCTTTTCACGCGGTTGGCCCGGTCGTAGGTGTAGGCGGTGACATCGCCCCCGGAAAGGGTGCGGCTGGTGCGCCTGCCGAGTGCATCGTAGGTGTAACTCACCGTGCCCTGCGGGCTCACCACCTCGGTCAGGCGGTTCAGCGTGTCGTAGCTCATCAGCAGATCGCCCGACTGGGTATCGGTGATGCGCGTCACGTTCCCCGCCAGGTCGTAGCCGTAGCCGGTGCCGCGCCCGTCGGCGTCCTGGATCTGCGTCACCCGGTTGAGCGCATCGTAGCTGAAGCTCGTCACCTGGCCCTTGCGGTCGGTGACCCCGGTGAGATTGCCCGCCGCGTCGTAGCGGTAGGTCGAGGAGAGGTTCTTCGCGTCGGTCTTCTGCGTCAGGCGGTTTCTCAGGTCGTACAGGTTCCGCTCCACCGGGTTGTTGTTCGCGTCGGTCACCGAGAGCAGGTTGTCGTTGGCATCGAAGCTGAAGCGCGTGAGCCCGGAAGCCGCATCCTGCACCTGGCTCACCCGGTCCAGGCTGTCGTAGGTGTAGCTCGTGCTGCGGCCCAGCACATCTACCGCCTGGATCAGCCGGTTGGCCGCATCGAAGCTGCGGCTCGAACTCTCCCCCGCGGCGTTCACCACCTCGATCAAGTTGCCTTGCGCGTCGTAACTGAAGCGGCTCACGCGGCCCAGCGCATCGGTCACCGTCTCAAGCTGCCCCTTGGCCGTGTAGGTGTAGCTCGTCGTCTCCCCTTCCGCGTTGGTGAGGGCGATCAAATTCGCCTGGCTGTTGTACTGCATGGTGACCACGTTGCCCAGCGCGTTCTCGATGCGCACCGGCTTCCTGAAGCGCAGATCGTAGTCGTAGAGCGTCGTGTTGCCCTGCGCGTCGATCAACCGCACCAGATCGCCCCGCTGGTTGTAGCTGCCCTGCGTCACCCGGCCCGCCGCATCGATCGTGCGCCGCACCAGGTTCGCCGCCGGCTCGCGTTCGTACCGGGTGATGCGCCCCAGCGCATCGGTGGTCTGCACCAGATACCCCAGGCCGTTAAAGCGGTAGGTGGTGGTGTTGCCGTTCTCGTCGGTGTGGCGCGTCTGCGTCACCAGCGTGCCCGAGACGTCGTAGGCGAAACGCTGCACGCCGCCCTCGGGCAGCGTTTCCTGCGTCGCCCTTCCCGCCGCGTCGTATTCGATCAGTTCCACCGCCCCGCGCGGGTCGGTCTTCTTGGCGATACGGTTGTTAACATCGTATTCCAGCAGCGTCACCCCGCCGCCCTGGTCGCGATACGAAATCAGGCGCCGGCTCGCGTCGTAGCCGAACTCGATGTAACGGCCCGCCGGATCGGTGATGCGCGTGATCAGCGGCGGGCTGCTGCCCTGGCGGTCGAAGCGGTACAGCGCCCCGGTCGAGTCGGTCAGACTCAACGGGAAGCCCAGGCCATCCAACTGCAGCGTGGTGCGGTTGCCCGCCGTGTCCACCAGCGCCGTGAGCGACCCCGCACCGTTAAACTCGTACTGCGTGCCGTCGGCCAGCTTGA
>JACRAS010000045.1 GCA_016234705.1 Betaproteobacteria bacterium
ACCCCGCATCCGGGCGCATAGCTCAGTTGGTAGAGCAGATGACTCTTAATCATCGGGTCCCAGGTTCGAGCCCTGGTGCGCCCACCAAATCAACCTAAAACACAGCTACTTACGATGGTCGGATCGATTACCATTTAGAGAGCCGCCCATCGGGTCACTCGGGGTCGTTCGCGAATGGCTCTGAGCCGCGATATTGCAGCGGGAAAAGCCGAGGAAGTCACTGGATTTCGAAAACGACCTAGAGCAGCTTGATCGGCGTGCCCGGCATCTCCTTGGCGATGCGGCGAAGCGCTTTGGGAAATGAAGGCCGGCAATGCCGGCCGCGCCTGCGCCGACTGTCACGGCGATGCGCGCATGAGCATGAAGGGCGTCGCCGCGCGCCATCCAGCGTTCGAGCCGACGCTCAGCCGCCCGATCAATCTCGAACAGCGGATCAACATTTGCCGGGCGCAGCGTCAGCAAGCGCAGCCCTTCGCCTACGAAAGCAAGGACCTGCTCGCGCTCACCGCCTTTGTCGGCATGCAGTCGCGCGGACAGCTGATTGCACCGCCGGCCGACGAGCGGCTGCGGCCGTCTCGCGACGCCGGCCGCGAGATATTCAACCGCCGCCAAGGCCAGCTCAATCTCGCCTGCAGTCAATGTCACGACGACAATTGGGGCAAGCGGCTCGCCGGCAACGCCATCCCGCAGGCCCATCCGACCGGCTATCCGCTCTACCGGCTGGAGTGGCAGAGCATTGGCTCGCTGCAACGCCGGCTGCGCAACTGCCTGATCGGGATGCGCGCGGAGCCTTACGCATACGGCGCGCCGGAGTATGTTTCCTTGGAGCTTTATTTGATGTGGCGCGCCCGCGGTCTGCCGGTCGAAACGCCGGCGGTGCGGCCGTGACAGACTTCCCTGTCGTCTAAATAGCCATTTGGCGCAATTTGATACGTATCAATGGCCGCTCCGGCGGTAGCGGCTAGTCAATTGCTGGCGGGATCGGGGCGCGAGGGAGCTTCCGACGGTGTTTTCACTGTTGAACGGCTGCGGCCCGTTCCGGCGCTGGAACCGAATCGACGACGCTGATGCAGCCGCAAACCCTTAAGTTCAAGGTCGTTCTTTACCTCTCGATCGCGCTGTCGGTGGCGATGCTGTTGTTCACCGGGCTGGTCGCCTGGTTCTTGCACGCCGAAATTCTCGACAAGGTGTCCGATCACGTCACCCAGCTGTCCGAAGTGATTACCAAAAGCACTCGCTTTGCCATGCTGCAGAACCAGCCGACCTATGTCGCCCGGATTATCCACGATGTGGCCAATCAGGAAAAAATCGATCGCATCAGAATTCTGAGCAGAGACGGAAAGATCATCCACTCGACCTACGCGCCCGAAATCGGTCAGTGGGTGGACCGCAACGCCGAGGCCTGTTCACATTGCCATCAGAGCGATCAGCCGCTCGAGCAAATGCCCAAGGGCAAGCGAACCTGGACGTTCAAGGGGCCGAATGGCCAGTCGCTGCTCGGCAGCATGGAAGTGATCCGCAACGAGCCGTCCTGCTACAACGCCGCTTGCCATCAGCATTCGAAGGAGACGGCGGTCCTTGGCGTTCTCGACATCAACTATTCGCTCGAAGAGTTCGACCGAAAACTGCGCACCAGCACGCTCGGGATCGCCGGTGTTTCCTTGGCCTTCATCGTGATCGCGTCGCTGTCGGTCGGCTTCTTCGTGCACCGCCTGGTCTACCTGCCGCTACGCGACCTCGAAGGCGGCGCCCGACGGCTCTCGACCGGAAATCTGGACCAGCCGATACCGGTGCGCGGCAGCGACGAATTCGGCAAGCTTGCCTCCTCGTTCAACGTCATGACCGACGCCTTGCGCAATTCGCGCGCCGAGTTGCGCGATTGGGCCCATACGCTTGAGCAGAAGGTGGAACACCGCACGCAGGAGCTACGCCGCGCTCAGGCGGAGACCGTGCGCGGGGAGAAGCTCGCCTCGGTCGGGCTGTTGGCCTCCGGCGTCGCCCATGAACTGAACAATCCGTTGACCGGTATTCTCACGTTCTCGCATCTGGTGCGGCAGAAAATGCCGGACAAGAGCCCGGACGCCGATGACTTGGACCTGGTGATCCGCGAAACTAAGCGCTGCGCCGCGATTATCAAGCGGCTGCTCGATTTTGCCCGTGAAAAACATCCGGAAAAGAAATTCAACGACATCAACCAGGTCATCGAGGATACGGTGCGCATCGTGGAGCGGCCCGCGAACTTGCGCGATATCGAGATCACCTTGGACCTCGATCGCACGCTGCCGCAGGTCTGGATCGATGCCGATCAGATCAAGCAGGTGATCATGAACATGGTCGTCAACGCCCAGCATGCCGTCGAGGAGAAGGGCGCCATCACCATCATCACCCGTCGTGCTGCACATTCTCCACCGGGCGCACAGGCGGCCGAACCGATACCGATGGTGGAAATATTGATTGTCGATACCGGCTGCGGAATTCCGGAAAAGAACCTGCGGCGGATATTCGACCCGTTTTTCACCTCCAAGGACGTGGGCAAAGGAACCGGATTGGGACTTTCCGTCAGCCACGGTATCGTTGAGGCCCATGGCGGCCTCATCGAAGTGCAAAGCAAGGTGGGCGAGGGGTCGACATTCAGCGTGTATCTGCCGCTGACGCCGCCGTCAGCGGGACCCGAGAACAATGCGAGCGGGAGCGTTCAATGAGCGCGCGAATTCTGGTCGTCGACGACGAGGATATCGTCATCAAGAGCTGTATGCGTATTCTCGAGGGTGGCGACTTCCAGATCGAGGCCGCGCGCGACGGCCGCGAGGCGCTGCGCAAACTCGAGGACAATCCTTATGACGTCATCATCCTCGATATCATGATGCCCAATCTGGGCGGCCTCGAAGTGCTGCGCCGGGTCAAGGAGGCGTACCCCAATATAGACGTCATCATGATCACCGGCCTATCGCAGATCGACACCGCGGTGGAGGCGATGAAGCTCGGCGCGTTCGACTATATCTCCAAGCCATTCGAGCCGGACGAGATCAAGCTGGTGGTGCAGCGCGCGCTGGAGCGGCGGCAGTTGCTGCAGGAGAATCTCAACCTCAAGAGCGAGGTCAGCTCGAAATACCGCTTCGAGAATATTATCGGTTCGAGCCCGCAAATGCAGGCGGTCTATCGGCTCGTCGCGCAGTGCGCGCCGACCAACTCGACTGTTCTGCTCACCGGGGAAAGTGGAACCGGCAAGGAACTGATCGCCCGCGCGATTCATTACAACAGCTTGCGCAAGGACAAACCGTTCGTCCCTGTCGACTGCAATTCGTTGAGCGAAAACCTGCTGGAAAGCGAGCTATTCGGTCACGTCAAGGGCGCTTTCACCGGCGCGGTCGTCAACAAGAAAGGGATGTTCGAAGTCGCCGGCAGCGGCAGTTTGTTTCTCGACGAGATCGGCAATTTCTCCATGTCGATCCAGGGCAAGCTGCTGCGCGTCCTGCAGGAGCGGGAATACCGGGCCGTCGGCGATACCCGGACGCTCACCGCGAATTTCCGGCTGATCACCGCCACCAACAAGGACCTCAAAGCCATGGTGGCTGCCGGTACTTTCCGCGACGACCTGTTTTATCGGATCAATATTTTCCCCATCCACGTCCCGGCCCTGCGGGAGCGAAAGGACGACATTCCGGGGCTGGCCTATCATTTCCTCAAGGTTTTCAACGCCGACCTGGGGAAAAAGATCACCGACATTTCCGAAGGCGCGATCAGCGCGCTCGTTAACTACGACTGGCCGGGTAACTTGCGCGAACTCGAAAACGCCATGCACCGAGCGGCGATCCTGACCAGCGACAACGTCATCCGGCAGGCCCACCTCGTCAATATCATCGATCCATCGCAGGCGCATGCCGATATGGCGGTGCCGCGAACCGGCGACGAGCTCAAACGCGTCAAGAAGGCGGCGCGCGAGAAGTCGGTGGAGGAGATCGAGAAACAATTCGTGCTCGAGGCGCTCAAGCGCAACGAATGGAACGTCACCAAGAGCGCCGAGGACACCGGCATGCAGCGCCCGAATTTCCAGGCGTTGTTGAATAAGTACTCCATCCGCGTGCGCGACACCGCGCCCGACTCCGGTGAGTTGCAGGACGCATCGTAGGCCGCCGCCTTAGGCTTTTTCTTCTTCCTCGACGTCCTCGTAG
>JACRAS010000049.1 GCA_016234705.1 Betaproteobacteria bacterium
CACCGGCAGCATGCCCGCGGCGATCAGCAGCTCCTCGGGCGAGTAGGTGCACATGGTGGCCGCCACCTGGCCGCCGGTCTTCTGCTTCCAGGCGCGGGCGTAGTCGTGGCGCTTTTCGTACCAGGTCTTGAATTGATCAAACAATCCGTCGCTCATTCGTCTTTCTCCTAAACAAAGGGCAGGCTTCGCGCTCGCCCGCCGGGATTCACAGCAATGAGCGCCAACCGCCGCCCTTAGGAAAGAAGTTTTGGTATCGTGGCGAGCGGAAAACCATTGTAAGGCTTGGAACGCTCGTGGGCAATCAGCTTCCAGGGGTGATGTGAATTAAACCTCGAAGTGCGACATCCGGGCCTTAGTGGGAAGACGCGACTCCACTGATGTGGAGTCGCAGGTGGGGGTAAGGAGGTGGAGATGGGTACAGACTACCGGCATTCCACCCCCATCCTATCCTTCCCCCTGAAAGGGGAAAGGGACGCGCGTCCCTACGATTTGGTTTGCGTGCGGCCGCGCGATATCACGCCCTCGCGCACGGACGCGATGGCGTCGCCCTTGACCCGGCGCGCAAATTCCTCGAAGCGCTCGTTTTCCAGCGCGAGCCCGTCGCCGTAGGTGCGCGCGAACCCGTCGTCAATGAGCCGCTTGTACCCCCGCACGACATCCGGTAGGCACGACATAATGTCCTTCGCCAGCGCGCGGCACGCGGTCAACAGCTCGCCCGGCGCAACGACGCGATTGACGAGACCCCACGATTCGGCCTGCGCGGCGGAAATAAAGTTGCCGGTAAGCGAGACTTCTTTGGCGCGATAAATGCCGATGGCGCGCGCCAGTTTCTGGCTCAGCCCCGCGCCGGGCAAAATCCCCACACGCGCGTGCGTGTCGGCGAACCGCGCCTCGGTGGACGCGATGAGGATGTCGCACATGAGTGCGAGTTCAAAGCCGCCGGTAATCGCCACGCCATTAATCGCGCCGATAAGCGGCTTCTGGAAGGCGTTGCCGTCGAAAAAGAAATCGCCGGGCTCCCGGTCGGAATTATCCGCGCGTCCCGCGAACCCGTCGGTGGCGGAGAGTTCCTTGAGGTCAAGGCCCGCGCAAAACGCGCGCCCCGCGCCGGTGAGAATCGCGACCTGCACAGCGCTGTCGGCTTGCACATCGCGGAACGCCTGCCGCAGAAGCCGCTGCATCTCGTTCGTCAGCGCATTCATCTTCGCCGGGCGATTCAACGTCACCGTCGCAATCCCCTCGCTTTTTTCTACCAGCAACACGGGTTCTGTCATGATGAAATTCCTCGTTGTAGCCTCTCAACGATAAACGATAGAAAATTCAATCCTGCCTCTTTTCGCGCGTCGGGCCGATGGCAGCGGTTTGGTGCTGAGTTAGCGCCGCCGAGCATCGCGCCCATAGGATGTTGCGCCTGCGCCCGGCCGATTGCAATGCCGGTTTGGTCGAAATGGCGCGAATCCTGAGACGCGTGGGGCGATCGCGCACTGCGCTACGCGGTGTCGGGGACCGAGTGGTAGGTGATGGGGATGAGCGCGTTTCGCGGCCAGTCCTACCTGCCCATGATATCGCCGAAGGGGACCCAGGCCTTGCCGTCAAAGCGCGACAACTGCACCGACTCGATCGGTGCGAAGTCGGTTGCACTGGTGTTGATCTTGATCCCCGGCAGCAGGGTTTTGATCTCCAGGTTCTTCAGGCTTGCCGCCTGCTTCATGACGTTTTCGCGGGTCAGGTTGTCGCCGCACTGCTTCAGCACTTGCACCAGCGCCTGGGCGGCGGCGTAGGCGTAAACGTTGATATAGTCGGTGAGATCGCCTTCCGGGTAGTGCTTCTTCATGAACGCGGTCCATTCCTTGATGCCTGCGTCGTCCTTCCATTGCGGGTCGGTCGGATCCTTGATGTAGGCCGCGGAAATGAGGCCGACCGACTTCTCCAGACCGGCCGGCTTCAGCACCGTGCCCACCCCGGCCGCAGCGTTGACGAGGTAATGCACCGGCTTCCAACCGATATCATAGGCCTTGCGGATCGCCTGCGCGGCGAACTTGGCCGTGGTGATGTTGAAGAACGTGTCGGCGCCGGAGCCCTTCAGCTGCACGATCTGCGAATCGATGGTCGGTTCGGCGACCTCGTACGAGACCTCGGCGACGATCATCTTGGTCTTGGCGCCAAGCCCGTCCTTGAAGCCTTTCAGGAAGTCCTTGCCGTAGTCGTCGTTCTGGTAAAGGATGCCGATCTTGGCGTTGGGCTTGGTCTTCAGGATGTGCTGGGCATAGATTCTGCCCTCGGTCTGGTAATTGGGCTGCCAGCCCATGGTCCAGGGAAAGTTCTTCGGATCGTTCCACTTGGTCGCCCCCGAGGAGAGGAACAAGTGCGGTACCTTCTTCGCGTTCATGTACTTGTGGATCGCCGAGTTGGTCGGTGTTCCCAGCGGCTGGAATAGCAGCAGCACTTCGTCCTGCTCGACCAGGCGCCGCGCCATCTCGACCGTCTTCGGCGGGCTGTAGCCGTCATCGACGCTGACGAAGTTGATCTTGCGCCCGTTGATGCCGCCCTCGTCGTTGATTTTCTTGAAGTAGGCGGCCTGTGCTTTGCCGATGGTGCCGTAGGCCGAGACCGGGCCGCTGTAGGGTAGGATGTTGCCGATCTTGATCTCGGTGTCGGACGCGCCCGGATCGTATTTCTTCTGCGCCATCGCCGACGATGCGGCAAAGGCGAGTCCTAGAATCGTGGTCACTGAAACAAACAGATGCCTGCCTGACATGATCGCCTCCTTCGGTTTGCCGCACTTACGGCGTTTGAAGCGGGGTACTTTCCTCTTTTGTCCGACGCATGATCCGCGCCGATGCAACGCGAATTGCGCCGGCCACGCCCACCGGCATCAGATACATGAAACCGATCAGGAACACGCCGTATATCGCCCACGGCGCGGCTTTCGAAATCTGGTCGGCGATGTTGGGCACGAACAGGATGAAAATCGCGCCGTACACCGCGCCCGAAATCGACGCCAGCCCGCCGATCACAATACCGACGAGCAAAGCGATCGACAGGAAAATGGAAAAACTGTCGGGCGCGACGAACTGCACCACGATCGCGCCGAGCGCGCCGGCGATGCCAGTGTACATCGCGCTCACGCCGAAAGCGAGCGATTTATACAGCGCATTGTTCACACCCATGGCTTCGGCCGCAATCGGATGATCGCGAATCGCCACCAGAGCGCGCCCGACCCGGCCGCGCAGCAGGTTCCAGCCGAGCACGAACATCACCAGCGTCAGCGCAAGGCAAAAGAAATACAGCCACTGGTCCTGGTTGACGGGCAAGCCGAAAGGCGGATCGGGCTTGACAATGACAATGCCCTGGACGCCGCCGGTCCAGTGCTCCAGGTGCTTGTACTTGAGCAACTGCGGCATCGCCACGCCAAGGGCGAAGGTGGCGAGCGCGAGATACAGCCCTTCGAGCCGCAACGCCGGCAAGCCGAAGAGGAAGCCGACCGCAAGGCACACGACCCCGGCCGCGGGCACGGTAAGCCAGTAGGGCACGCCGAATTTGTCCATCAGGATCGCCGCGACGTAGGCGCCGATGGCGTAGAACGCGCCATGGCCGAGCGAAATCTGGCCATTGTAGCCGGTCAGGATGTTGAGCCCCAGCAGCGCGATCGCGTACACCAACACCAGAGTGAACTGGAAGATGCGGTAGTTGCTCACCAGAAATGGCAGCGCACACGCGAGCACGAGCAGCAGCGCGAGGCCAATGATGCGCCGTGTGCCCGATGCGGCGGGCGTTGCGGTCGGCGTCGCGCCGCGGGAGGATGCGTTTGTCATGCGCCTATACCCTGCTTACGTGAACTTTGCCGAACAGCCCGGAGGGCCGGATCACCAGCACGCCGATGATCAGCACCAGCGCCACCGACAGCTTGAGCTCGTTGCCGATGACGTAGGCGCCGAGCAGGTTCTCCAGCACGCCGACGATGAAGCCGCCAAGCACCGCGCCCCCGGGGTTATCGACGCCGCCTACCAGCGCCGCCGCGAACGCGTAGAGCAGGATGCCCGCCATCATGTTCGGGTCGAGATAGACCGTCGGTGCGACCATCATGCCGGCGATCGCGCCAATCGCCGCCGCCAGGCCCCAGCCCAGCGCGAGCATCCAGCCGACGCGAATGCCCACTAGGCGGCTCGACTCCGGATTTTGCGCCACCGCGCGCATCGCCAGTCCGAGCGGGGTGTAGCGAAAGAACCCGTACAACAGCGCCAGCACCATCAGGGTGACGCCGACGGCGCCGAGTTCGTGCGCGGAAAAGGAGTGAGCGCCGAAGTGCAGCGGCAGTTTCGGGAACGGACTCGGAAACACTTTGATAGTATAGGTGTAGATCCAGCCCGCCAAACTATTGAAAATCACCAGCAGCCCGATAAACACGACCACCACGGCGAGCACCGGCGCCTGCTCCACCGGACGCACGATGACGCGCTCGATCAGCACGCCGAGGATGAAGGCGATCGCAACCGTCAGGAAAAATGCCGGCCAGTAGGGCACGCCGGCCTCGATCAGGGTCCAGGCGATGTAAGTCGAGAACATGGCGATCTCTCCCTGGGCAAAGTTTACCAGGTGCGTCGCCTGGTAGATCATCACCAGCGCCAGGGCAACGCTGGCGTAGATGCCGCCGGTCGCGAGGCCGGCAAATACCTGATCCAGGAATGCATCCATCGAATGTCCTTGTCCCCTTGCTGTTTGAACTAATAACCCAGATACGAGCTCCGCACGGCGTCGTTCTGCTTGATTTCGTCCGCGCTGCCGGAGAGCACCACGCGGCCGGTCTCGATTAGGTAGGCATGATCGGCCAAATCCAGGGCCATCGCCGCATTCTGCTCCACCAGCAGGATGCTGACCTTCTCGCTCTGGTTGATCGCACGCATGATGTCGAAAATCTCGCGCACGACGAGCGGCGCCAGCCCGAAGGACAGCTCGTCGAGCAGCAACAGCCGCGGCCGCAGCATCAATGCGCGCGATACCGCCAGCATCTGCTGCTCGCCCCCGGAGAGGGTGCCGGCCTGCTGATGGCGGCGCTCCTTCAGGCGCGGAAAATACGCGTAGATGCGCTCGAAATCCTGCTCTACCGCCCGCTTGTCCTTGCGCACATAGGCGCCAAGGCGCAGGTTTTCCTCGGTGGAGAGATTGACGAAAGTGCCGCGGCCATCCGGAACATGGGCAATGCCCAGGCGCACGATGTCCTCGGTCGCGCGGCCGTCGATACGCGCGCCGCCGAAGCGGATCTCGCCCGCGGTCTTCACCATGTTGCACAAGGCGCGCAGCGTGGTCGTCTTGCCGGCGCCGTTGGCGCCGAGCAGCGCGGTGATCGAGCCGTTTTCGAGGCCGAAGCTGATGCCGTGCAAGACCCGCGTCAGGCCGTAAGCAGCGTGCAGATTCGCAACTTCGAGCAACATCGCCATCAGTGCGAATTTCCCAGGTAGGCCTGCACCACCTCGGGGTGCTGCTGCACCTCGGCCGGCGTGCCCTCCGCGATCTTGCGCCCGAAGTTGAGCGCCACCACCTTGTCCGAGACGCTCATTACCAGGCTCATGTGGTGCTCGACCAGAAGCACGGTGACGCCCAGCCGGTCGCGGATGTCGCGGATCAGCTTGCCGAGCGTGTCCACTTCCTCGTGATTGAGGCCGCTCGCCGGCTCATCCAGCAGCAACAACTTGGGCTCGCTCGCGAGCGCGCGCGCCAGCTCGACGCGTTTTTGCATGCCGAAGGGAAGGTCGGACACGCGCTGATCGGCCACCGTCGCAAGGCCGAGAAAACCGACCAGCTCGCACACTTTTTCGGTAGACGAGCGCTCCTCGCACGCCACCCGCGGCAGACGCAGGGCATTGGCGAGAAAACCGCTCCGGGTGCGGCAATGGCGGCCCAGCCTCACATTGTCCCGGACCGTCATGGTGCGGAACAGGGCCAGGTTCTGGAAGGTGCGACCGATGCCCACTGCGGCGATGCGGTGCCGGGGGATCGCGAGCAAGGGCCGGCCGTCGAAGACGATCTGCCCGCTCGCGCAGGCATAGAGCCGGGAGAGGCAGTTGAACAGCGTGGTCTTGCCGGCGCCATTGGGCCCGATCAAGCCCGCGATCTGCCCCGGAGCGATGTCGAATGAGACGCCGTCGAGCGCCACGATGCCGCCGAAATGCACCGACACGCCGTCGACAGCCAGCAGACTGCTTCCAATTGCTGCTTGGACCTGATGCATCCACCCTCCTGTGTTGGACAATCGCTCCCCAAGGCGAGGCCTTGAATCGAACTTGTCCCGGCAGTCCCGGTCTTTGCCGGGATTCGCCCGGGCGTCCGCCCCGTTCTGTGCCGGGGACTGTGCACACCGCGGGCCTTATGCTTTCACAAAACCCGGCCCGCGTAAAGCCGCTGCCGGAGAAACCTGGGATTGAGCCTGAGGTTTCCCCGCACTTAGCCCGACCAACCGTACCAGCCGTGCGCAGATCTCGGTCTTGACCCTGGCGCAACGAATCTTGGCCGCCCCTTCGGCTCAGCCAACTAACGCCATGGGCAGCCGTACCACCATTGACCGCGCAGGCGAGGCAGGCATGGGCATCAAGCTAAAATGCGGGGAAACCTCAGGGATTGAGCCGAATAAACCGTGCGGCTAGCCGCGGCTTATCAGCGCACCGGGCAACGCGAACGCAGGGACGAGGTGTTGCAGGGATTGCGCAAGCTTGATTCCACCGCTGCGGACCAGTTCGAAAAACAGTATCTGTCGAAGTAGCTAAGCCGCGGCGAGGCCATCGTCGGCAGCGATGACGGCGCCGTTGATGAAATGAGACTGTTCGGAGGCGAGCAGCAGCACCAGCCCATCCAGGTCTTGGGGCTGGCCGACGCGTCGGCGCGGCAGCGTGCTCACCAGCTTCTTCGCGCCTTCGGTTTTCCAGCAGGCGCGGTTTAGCCCGGTTTCGATATAGCCGGGGCAGATGGCATTGACGTTGATGCCGTAGCGTGCCCATTCGAAGGCCATCGTCTTGGTCATCCGGATCACTGCCGCCTTGGACATGCCGTATATCCCCAGCTGGCTGACGGCGCGCAGCGCGGCGACCGAGGAGATGTTGATGATGCGACCG
>JACRAS010000053.1 GCA_016234705.1 Betaproteobacteria bacterium
CATGGCGTTGCGCATCTGGTCGCCGGCGCGGCTTTTGCGCGCGATGGAGCAGCTGGCGGAGGCCTCGCTCGACATGCGGCGCAATGCGCCGCTGGCCGAGGTGATCGCGCAGCGCACACTGCTGTCGATCGCCGTGAGTGTGCGGCGGCGCTAGAACTAGGGCTGTCGTGCCGCGATCCGGAAGCGACACGGAGTATGGGTCCCCGCCTCCCTCCTTCGCTTACGCTTCGGAGGGCTCAGGCATCAGCCCGTCGAAGCCTCTTGGCGAAGACGGGTCGCGCGGATGAAAAAGCAATGATGCGCGGAAGCTTCAGCGCAACGCTCCTGATCGCCGCCAGCTTGGCCGCACATCCGGCCGCCGCCGAAACCTTGCGCTTTGGCCCCCGCTTGCCAGGCTGGGTCGCCGTGCAATTTCCCGGCATCGCGCCCGCCTACTTCACCGCGGCCGATGACGCAACGCTGAACATCGCGACCGATTCCTCCGCCGGCATATTGTGGCGGCCACTGTCGACCAAAGCGAAGACCGCACGCTGGCGCTGGCGCGTGGACGAAGGCGTCGCGGCCACTGACCTCACCAGACGTGGCGCCGACGATCGCGCTATTGGCGTCTATTTCGTGTTCAGCAGGCAGCCCACCGCCGGCGCAACGCCGCTGGCGATCCTCGCCGCCTCCGGCGTCACCGCGCTGGTCTATCTATTCGGCGGCGACCGGCCGCGCGGCACGGTGATCGCCAGCCCGCACATGGGCGGGCGCGGCAAGTTCATCGCGCTACGTGCCGCCGCCGCGCCCAAGCGCGTCTGGTATGATGAAAACGTCGATCTCGCCGCCGATTATGCGCGCGCCTTCGGCCGGGCAATGCCCACGCTGATCGGCGTCGCGATTTCCAGCGATTCCGACGACACCCGCGCCCGCAACCGCGCCCGCGTGCAGGCAATGGTGGTGGAGTGAGCGCGCGGCAGCGCGAGAATTGACAGTAATCAATTCGATTTCGTCGAACGTCTTTTATACGACGTCAACGAATTTGCGTTAGCAAATAATTCATGAACACAGCCGTCGGTGACATCGAAGCCGACCAGAAAGCGCTGAGGCTGCGGGCCGCGCGCCAGCAGCGCGAGGCGCGTGTCCGATTCTGGCGCGTGGTCGCCGTGTCGTCATTCTTTATCGTCGCGCTGGGTGCCAACCTGTATGTCGGCGCGGTGGTCGTGGTGGGGAAATTCGGCAATCCGTTCGCTTCGGCCAAAGCCGCGAACGGTCAGACCGCGCAAATCAGGCGTCCGCTGCTCGATGGCACGTTCTGTCGCAACATCGTGTTCGACAATAGCACCGCAAAATCCATCGAGGACAAGGTCGAACGTTGCGACAAGGTGCCCAACCAACCCAAAGGCAGGATCAAAACCCAATTTAGCTGGGGCGGGCGCTAGCGGCCGGCGTGGCGCGCGCGAGCCAAACTCGACGTCATGCCCGGCGATGACGGCGGAGTGTGGTTCACGACACGAACCTACAAATTCATCTGATAGCTCACCGGCACCCAGCGGTAGCTGGCTGGGCTCTTCTCCACCCAGCCGATGCCGGGGAACGGGAAGTGGAAGCTCGCCACGAACACTCGCTCGGTCGCCACCATGTCGAGGATGCGCTGGCGACTGGCCACCGCCTTGTCCTTGTCGTCGTCCATCTCGAAGTACCATTCCGGCCGCTGCACCGCCATCACGTACTGCGTGCAGGTGTCGGCCGTGATCATGAGGCGCTTGCCAGCGCTTTCGATGTGGAAGGCCAGCAGTCCGGGTGAATGGCCGGCGGCGTCGACCGCATGAATGCCCGGCACCACCTCGTCGCCCGGCTTGACGAAGGTGGAACGCTCGGCGAGCGGCCCGCAGATCTTCACGAACAGCTCGCGATTGAACTTGCGCGCCTCGCGCACGTTCTCGCCGCGCTTCCAGAAATCGAACTCGGCGGCGCCGAACACGTAGCGTGCGTTGGGAAAGACCAGCCGGCCGCCTTCGGTCAGCCCGCCGATGTGGTCGGGATGGCCGTGGGTGGAGACCACCACGTCGACATCTTCCGGCTTGTAGCCGGCCTTGCGCATGTGCGCGACCAGTTGCCCGGGCGGCAGCCGCTTGCTGAGCTGCTCGTATTCGCGCGACAGCGCGCCGTTGCCGGTGTCGAACAGCACCAGCTCGCGGCCGGTATTGACCAAAGTCGGGATGTAAGGGTGCTCGTAGCGATTGGTATCGATGTTGTTGGCGCGCGCGAGCGCATGCACGGCGTCGGCCGAGGCATTGCCGCCGAAATTCGGATGCAGCCCCTCGCGAATCGACTTGCCGTCCAGGATGGTGGCGACCTCGAAGAGGCCGAGCTTGAAGCGGTAAATGGTCGGCTGCAATTCGCCTTGCAGTGATGCCGGCACCCTTGTTCTCCCTGATTGTTCCGACGCGTTGATCCTGATCATAGCGGTGGCTTCAAGGGCTCGTAACCCCTGGCGCGACGGCGGGGCCCCACCTATGGTGGCGGCTGCACACATGGGAGTGGCTGATGGCTAAGAAGGCCCGCAAGAAATCCGCCGCGAAACGCGGCAAGAAGTCCAAACTCGTAAAGAAGACACGAGCCCGGGCGAAGAAGAAATCGAAACCCGCGCCCAAGAAGAAAGCAGCCGCGCGTAAAGCTAAACGCAAGAGCAAGCAGCAATCCATCGGCGACCGCGTGGCGAACGCCTATCACACCGTGGTCGACACCGTGAAAGACACCGACCGGCTGCGCAACAAGATCGAGCCGCCGGGCACCTCGGAAACCTCATAGCGCGCGCCCTTGGCGCGGGCGTAACAGGCGTCTTCAGTTTTCGCGCCGCACCGGCAATTGCTCGCGGCCATAAAAAACACGCCGGGAGGGGGCGAGGTTGGGCCTTGCCTCACTGCTGCAGCCCATAGGCCGCCTCCCAGCGTGTCGTTCGTATGTGAAGCCGCTACGCTAGTGCCCGAACGTGAACATCAGCGTTGCGCGGCATTTATACCCGGTGGTGCCATACGAGCCCTCCGTGTTAGTTTTTGAAGTATAGCACATAATCGAAACCGGTGTTTGCGCAAGATCAATGCCGTCGGCAACGAATCCTGGCAACAGGCGCGGGCATCGTGGCTCGGTTTTCAGCGAATTTCCACCCCACGACCCTTACCCTCTCGTATTGACCCGCAACGGGCGCAAACTGGCAAGCTGACCGCCGGCTGTCAGACCTTGTTAAGCGGAAGGGCGTATGAGTCTGCGCATGAAAAAAGCCCTGCCGGAAACGATGTTCAACGACCACGACCAGCCGCGGCTGACCACGCTGCGCAATTGGGTGCTCGACCACGAGGTCACCGAGATCGAGATGAGCGAGCGGCAGTTCTGGAATTTCGCCCAGCTGCAACCGGTGGCCGAAAAGCCGTGGGTCACGTTCATGGGCCGCCAGTTGCGCGTGCCGAACATGCCGGAAAACGCGCAAAGGCAGCTCGGCATCCACGACAAGGCGGGGCCCGGCGCCATTTGATCGCGCGGCGACATCGCTTCGCCTGCCCGGCGCCGCCCGATCAGGATTTGTAGCCGCTCCCGCCGCAGCGCTGACACTTCACTTTCTTGTCGCCCTGTTTGATCAGGCCTTTGCCTTCGCAAGGCTTGCACTTCAATTTCTTCCTGCCGGTCTTGTTCTGCATGATCGCCCCCAAATTCGGAGCCGATGCTTACTCCCGGGCGGCGGTGAATGCTAGGTTCGTGGCGTTGCGGCGACCGCTTCCATAAGTCTTGCGACGAGTAACTCATGCTCCTGGTCAAAACCTATCTCGACAAAAGCGCAATTCACGGGCTCGGCGTCTTTGCCGGCGAATTCATCCGCAAGGGCACGAAAATCTGGCGCTTCGTCGAAGGCTTCGACCGCTTCTACTCGCGGACGGAATTCGCCAGGCTGCCGAAGCCGGCGCGCGACTTCATCAAGTTTCACGGCTATCGGGTCGACGGCGAAATCCTGCTGACGGTCGACCACGACCGCCACATGAACCATTCGGACGAGCCCAACACTTATTTAAAGAGCGGCTATACCATCGCCCGCCGCAACATCTGCCAGGACGAAGAGATCACCAACGACTACCGGGAATTCGACGCCGGATTTTGCGCGGCGTTCTTGCGGAAGAAATAACGGCTGACCGCGGCACGGCCATGACCGGGCGCGCCGTCATGAGTTCCGGCGCGCGCGCGACGCGCGGTTCCCCGTTGCGAACTTTCCAATGAAGATATTTTAATAATGTCAGGAACCGGACATAGAACGGCGGGTTCTCTATTGAGATAGACCTAAGGAGCCGGAGACAACCGGCATCACATTCTGTCGCATAGAGTTCCCCGTTGCCGAGCAACAGGGTCTAAGGGCAGCAGAGCAGCGGTTTGCTCACCCAGGTCAAACAACCAAGAACAACACGAGCTGGGAGACTTGCGCATGCAAGATGCCCGGTATTTTCGCGATCAAGCGGCGCTCTGTCTGGAGATTGCACGGCAGCTAAGCGATTGGCAGTTGGCCGAGAACTTACGCCTGGAGGCCGCGCAATATTTCATGCGCGCCGCGGAACTCGAAAACGCAACGGAACCGGCCGCTTTGCCGCCGCGTAGCGAAGCCGCCGCCAAGCAATAACGATTGCGGGGAGGAAACGTCGTCTACGCGAGCGCGGCCGGCGCCGGCTATCGCACTCGTCCCCAGTGTGCATGGCCGGTGCCGCCGGCTCGCATTCCGGGTGAGGGGTCAAAAAAACGAGAGTCAAAAGGCCCCTCACCCACGTTGCGCAGCCACGCTTGCTAGCTCTTCTTGCGCAGCCAGGCGTCGACGCTCAGGCGTCCGGCGCCGCCGGCGAACAAGAAAAAGAATCCGCCCAGCATCGCCATATTTTTATAGAAGCTCGAATCCTGGGCGCGCCGCGCGGCCGCGTCGGTGAAGTTCCAATAGCGGTGCGAGCTGAAGGTGGCGACCAGCATGAACACCACCATCACCAGCACGACGTAGCGGGTCGCCAGACCTAGCATCAGCGCGATGCCGCCGAAGAATTCCGCCGGCACGGCGACATAGGCGAGGAAGGCTGGAATGCCGCGCGGCGGAAACGAGGCGGCGACGGCGTCGATGTTGAAGAGCTTGCCGTAGCCGCTGCGCACGAAGATCCAGCCGAGCAGAATACGGCCGACCAGCAACAGGAAGTCCGATGTGTTGGCGGCCAACGCGTCGGCGGCCGACAGCGCCGGATGCGAACTGTTTTGCATGCTCATGATGTGCCCCCGGTTAAGGCGGCGCAGCTTGCGTTGCGCCGTGCGCATTACAACACGCGCGAGGCAACTTTATTCCATTGGCCGGCAAGTCCAAGCGCGCCGAAGGCGAATACATGACTAAATACCGTTTCGCTGGGCCGCAGCGGGGATTGCCGATAGAATCCAAGCCGGCTGGAGCGCCGTGGGAGGGTCGAGACAATGCACAATTCGAGCGCCTTGAAGACCGAGCTGCACGAAACCGAGCGGCGGCTGCTCACCGAGCTGCGCAGCTTGCGCCGCGGCACGCGCGCCGGCCGCGGGCCGCGCGCGCCTCAGTTCACCCTCGGGCAGAGATTTGCTGACACCGTTGCCGCCACCATGGGCTCGTGGAATTTTATCATCATCCAATCGATGCTTCTGCTTGTCTGGATCGTGCTCAACGTCACCGCCTTTATTCAGCAGTGGGATCCCTACCCGTTCATCCTGCTCAACCTGGCGCTGTCCTTCCAGGCCGCCTATGCCGCGCCCTTCATCATGATGAGTCAGAACCGGCTGCAGGACATCGACCGCAAGCGGGCCGAGGACGATTTCCACGTCAACGTCAAGGCCGAGCTGGAGATCGAGCTGTTGCACCAGAAGATCGACCAGTTGCGCGAAATCGAGGTCGTGCAGCTCACGCAGGCGGTCAACAAGCTCACCGCCCGGCTGGGCCAGGGTTAGTTAATGACTTCCCCCTCTTCCTGGTGGGAGAGGGAAAAGTGAGTGCGCATCGACGTCGCAGCATAGCTCTGCGAATGGAGAACAGCATGATCGCGGTGATCTTTGAAGTCTGGCCGGCGCCGGGCCGCAAGGACGACTACCTCGGCATCGCCGCCACCTTGCGCGACGATCTCAGCGCGATCGACGGCTTCATCTCGGTCGAACGCTTCCAGAGCCTCGCCGATCCGAACAAGCTTTTATCGCTGTCGTTCTGGCGCGATGAAGACGCCGTCAAGCAATGGCGCAACCAGGCGCGCCACCGCGCCAGCCAGGCCAAGGGACGCGCCGGGATTTTCGCCGACTACCGGCTGCGCATTGCGAGTGTTGTGCGGGATTACGGGCTGACCGATCGCAATGAGGCGCCGACCGATTCGAAGGCCGTGCACGACGCCGTCGCTTGAGGACATAAACGCGCCGGTTTTCTCTCTTGCCCTCGCACGATTGCAGAGCAGACCTGATTGGCCTTCGCTTGCCGCCCTTGTTAGGTTGCCGAAATTCAGCGGTCACCTGAGCGCGCGCGGTCGCTTTGATCGCGCCCCCAAGCCGGAGACACGGCATGAAATATGAAGATCCTTCCTGCGCCTATTGCCCGGACACTGTGCGCGCCTGTCGCGTCGGCGAATCGGCGGAGCGCGGCCCCGGCTATTGCCCCAGCAAGGTGGATCAAGACGGCATCGACGAAGCGGCCGGCAAATACGACGATGCGGAAATCCGCCGCATCGCCCAGGTCTCCGCCGTGGTCGAGGCCGAGGGCTACTGCCAGTGGACGCGGGTGCAGGAGATTTGCGAGTTCGCCAAGCGCATGGGCTTCAAGAAAATTGGCATCGCCACCTGCATCAGCTTTGTCGATCACGCCAAGGTGCTGAGCGGCATCCTCGAGAGCCACGGCTTCGAGGTGGCCTCGGTCGCCTGCAAGCACGGCGGCATCGCCAAGGAGGAGCTCGGCCTCAAGGACGAGGAGAAGATCCGCCCCGGCACCTATGAGTCGATGTGCAATCCGGTGGGCCAGGCCGCGCTGCTCAAGCGCGCCGGCTGCGAGCTCAATGTCGTGCTCGGCCTCTGCGTCGGCCACGACAGCCTGTTCTTCAAACACGCCGCGGGGCTGAGCACGGTGCTGGTGGCCAAGGATCGGGTGCTGGCGCACAACCCGATCGGCGCGCTCAATTTGGCCGACACCTATTACAGCAAGCTGTGGGGACCCGATAGACCGGCGAAGCCGCCGAAGATTCCCGCCGAGGGAAGGCGCAAGGGTTGAGTCTCGTTCTGTCGTCCGCGCGACGGCGGGGACTCATACGCCATGTCGTTTTCGAATCGTGAGCGCGGTGGTTGTTACAGACTGGCCGACCAACGCGTTCGTTGATATGGTACGCCGATGACCAAGGACCAAGTAAAGAAAGTCCTCGATCGCGTGCTGACTTGGCCGCCGGAGCGCCAAGCCGATCTCGCGCATATCGCCGAACTCATGGAAGAGCAGGACACCAGTCCGCTGCGGCTGACTGAAGAACAAGCCGCGGAAGTGCGCCGCCGGATGGCCGATCCCAATCCGAAGACGATGACGCTCGCCGAATTCAATGAGCGTCTGAAGCGCCGCTACGGCGTATGAAGGTCATCGTCCGCGAAACGGCGGAAGATGATCTCGACGATATTTTTCAATGGATTGCCAGGGATAATCCTCGCGCTGCGGCGCGAATGGTGGCGCGCATTCGGGATCGGATCAACGGGCTTGAACTCAACTCTCTGGCACACATGGGCCGGCTCGGCTTCGTCGCGGGTACGCTTGAGCTTGTCGAGTACCCATACCTCATCATTTATCAGGTCCATGATGCGCGCCGCGAAGTGGTCGTGTTATCGATTATGCATGGGGCAAGGGATCGCGAAGCTCATAGTTCGTAGCAACCATTAGATCATGGCGCTCTGTTCAGTCCACGGCGTGGCTGCGTGGACTCTTCA
>JACRAS010000054.1 GCA_016234705.1 Betaproteobacteria bacterium
CAGCAGTTCGAACTACCCCGGTATATCTGGGGATTATCGACGAGCAACCATTGCGCGCTGCGCGCGCCAACCTTGTTTTTGGTACGGATGAAAAGCGCATCCGTACCAAAAACAAGGTTATGCAATTACCCCGCAGCAATTACCACATCCGCGCGAATGTTTTTGTCCTTTTGGTTGCGGCCAGCGGCCGCGCTATGTATGGCGTCTAAAATACCGTCGCATGCGACGAGCGGATTTGCGCGCTGCGCGCGCCAATCGATGTCCCTACCGCGATGATGAAAAGCACATCCGTACAGAAAACACGGTTACAGTTAACACCAAACACAGCGTGGGGTTTTATACAAGATCGCCGATTACGTGCGGACGGCTTCTCGTCCGTGCGCAATCGGCGATCCGCGCGGACGGTTTTTCGTCCGCGCAAAATTGCAACTCTGCAACAAAGGGGGCGCGATTTGAGTCGCTCCGTATAGAATGTTGACCGTTGTCAAGGTGCCGCGGCACCAATGTTCTATTTTTCCTCCGTGGTCGGCTCGCGCCGCGGATAAAGCAAAGGCAAAACATGCAACCAGGCACTACCTACAATCTCGATGTCTACCCGAAGATTCCACAACGGCTGATCCGGCTGGAGGAGTTGGCGAATAATCTCTGGTATAGCTGGGACATCATGCCCACGCGGGCGCTGTTTTCGCGCCTGGACCCGGTCCTGTGGAATGCCGTGGGACACAGCCCCAAGGCTTTGCTCAAGCGCATCGACGAGCGGCGGCTGATCGACGCGGCCGAGGACAAGGTGTTCATCGACAACTACAACCGCGTGCTCTCGGCCTACGATAGTTATCATGGAGCGCCGATGGGCCGGGACGCGGCGGAACAAGCGCTTGGGCAGTCCGACCTGGTTGCCTATTTCTGTGCCGAATTCGGTTTCCATGAAAGCCTGCCGATCTACTCCGGCGGCCTCGGAATACTGGCCGGTGATCACTGCAAGGCCGCGAGCGACCTGCGCCTGCCCTTCGTCGGCGTCGGCCTGCTCTACCGCCAAGGATATTTCTTCCAGAGCATCGACAGCCACGGCAACCAGGGTGCCACGTACGTAGACTCGGATTTCGACGATCTGCCGGTCTCGCCGGTGCAGCGCGAAGATGGATCTGAATTGAAAATTGCGATCGAGTTTCCCGGGCGAGAGGTCAAGGCGAAAGTGTGGCAGGTGCGCACCGGCCGCGTGACCTTGTACCTGCTCGACACCGACATCGAGGAAAACACCCCGCACGACCGCAACATCGCGCACCAACTCTATGGCGGCGACCGTTCCACCCGCATCGAACAGGAGATCGTGCTCGGCGTAGGCGGGGTGCGTGCGCTCGCCGCGCTCGGCTTGAAGCCCGCGGTCTGGCATATCAACGAAGGGCACGCGGCGTTCCTGATCCTGGAGCGCTTGCGCAACCTGGTGCAGCAGGGCCTGGATTTCGCCGGCGCACTCGAGGCGGTTGCGGTCAACACCGTATTCACCACGCACACTGCCGTGCCCGCGGGGCACGATCATTTTTCCACGCAAATGGTAATGCAGTATTTCCAGGACCGTTGCGGCGAGCTCGGAATTTCCGGCGAGCAGTTGCTGGCGCTGGGGTTGGGGCCGGGCGCGAGCGAATTCAACATGACCACGCTCGCCGTGCGCGGCTCGCGCTTCCACAACGGGGTTTCCAAGATTCATGGCGAGGTGTCCTCGCGCATGCTCGGCGATCTGTGGCCGCAAATCCCGCCGCAAGAGAATCCGATCACTTCGATCACCAATGGGGTGCACGTGCCGACCTTCCTGTCGCCGGAATGGGCCGACGCCTTCGACCACTTTCTCGGCTACGGCTGGAGCCAGAGGCTGGGCGACCAGAGTTGCTGGGACCAGATCAGCGAGGTGCCGGACCATCTGTTCTGGAGCACCCGCCAGCACCTGAAGTCGCAGTTGCTGCATCTGGTGCGCTACCGCCTGCGCGAACAGAACGCGCGCAACCAGGGCAGCGAAGCGCACTTGGATCGGCTCCTCAGGCTCTGCAGTCCGGACAATCCGACGGTGCTGATCATCGGTTTTGGCCGGCGCTTTGCCACCTACAAGCGGGCAGCGCTGTTGTTCGAGGATCTGGACTGGCTGCGCCAACTGCTCGGCGACCCGCAGCGCCCGGTGCTGTTTCTGTTCGCCGGCAAGGCGCATCCGGCCGACGTGCCCGGGCAGGATCTGATCCGGCGCGTGATGCAGGTGGCGCAAATGCCGGAATTCGAGGGCAAGATACTGCTGGTCGAAGGCTATGATTTGCGCCTCGGCCGGCGCATGGTTTCCGGCGTCGACGTCTGGCTCAACAACCCGGTCTATCCGCTCGAGGCCTCGGGCACCTCCGGCATGAAAGCGGCGCTCAACGGCGTGGTCAACCTGTCGGTGCTTGACGGCTGGTGGGGCGAAGGCTACGACGGGACCAACGGCTGGGCGATCAAGCCGGCCGCCGCCGGGCTGGACGAGGCGAGCCGCAATCGCGAGGAAGCGCGCACGCTCTACGAAATCCTGCAGGATCACGTCATCCCGCTTTACTACAACCGCACCAGCGCGGGCTACTCGCCCGAATGGGTGAAGCTGGCGAAACGCTCCATCGCCAGCCTGTTGCCGCGCTTCAATTCAGCACGCATGGTCGGAGAGTACGTGGCCAAGTGCTATCTGCCCGCGGCGCAACAAGGCCGGCGCTACGCCGACAAGCAGTTCGAGATTGCGCGCTCGGTCGCCGCCTGGAAGTCCCGCGCACGGCAGGCCTGGCCGGGGGTGACGCTACGGCGGCTCAATTCGCCGAAGAAACGCATCCAGTTCGGCGAGACGCTGCGCATCGAGACGGCAGTCAGGCTGAACGGCCTGAACCCGGAGGATGTGGCGGTGGAATTGTTGCTGAGCCGGGTCGGGGAATTCGGCAATGGCGAGTCGAGGCAGCACCGATTTGCCGCGCAAGATGCGGACGCGGGCGGCGAACACCGTTTTGTGCTGGAACTGGCTCCGGAAATGTGCGGCAAGCTGGATTACCGCATCCGCGCTTATCCGTGGCATGAGTTCCTGACCCATCCGCTCGAATTGGGGCTGATGATCTGGGCTTGAGCTGTTCACTGCGTCTTGAATACTGTCGCGTGCGGCGAGTGGACTTGCGCGCTGCGCGCGCCAACCGTGCTTTCTGCGCGGATGAAAAGCGTATCCGCACAGAAAGCACGGTTACGGTTAACGCCAGATACGGCTTGGGGTTCTATACTAGATTGCTGATTGCGCGCGGATTTGCTTTTCATCCGCGCGCAATCAGCGATCCGCGCGGACGGTTTTTCGTCCGCGCAATAGTGCAACCCTGAGGTGAAAAAGGGGGCAGCCCGAATGCCTTGCGGATCTGAAGGATTCCTATTGTTTCTCTGCCAGCCGCGCGTAAATCGCGGCATAGCGGCGCGCGCTCGCCTCCCAGCCGAAATCCCTGGCCATGCCATTGCGCTGCAGCGCAGGCCAGGTAGTGCCGTCGCGCCAGGCGCGCTCGGCGCGCTCGACCGCGACGAGCAACGCAGCTGCGGTCGGCTGTTGAAAAACAAAGCCGCTGGCGCTGCCATCGGCGAGCGTCGCAGCAGTGCAGTCAACCACCGTGTCGGCAAGTCCGCCGGTGGCGCGCACGATCGGCGGCGTGCCGTAGCGCTGGCTGTACATCTGGTTCATGCCGCAGGGCTCGAAGCGCGAGGGCATGAGGAAGGCGTCGGCGCCGGCTTCGATCAGATGGGCCAGTCCCTCGTCAAAGCCGATGGTGGTGCTCACCTGTTCGGCATGGCCCTGCGCCAAAGCGAGAAAGCCGCGCTCGAGGTGCGCATCGCCGCCGCCGCCGAGCAGCGCGAGTTGTGCCGGCAACGCCAGCAACTGCGGCGCGATCTCAAGCAGCCAGTCGAGCCCTTTCTGCGCGGTGAGCCGGCTTACCACGGCAAACAGCGGCACGGCGGGCGAGGGCGCGAGGCCGAGGCGCCGCTGCAGCGCGCGCTTGTTGATCGGTTTGGATGCGAGCGTATCGGCAGCGTAGCGGCAGGCTATCAGGGAATCGGTGGCAGGGTTCCACAAGCCGGTATCGATGCCGTTGAGTATGCCGTAGAGGCTATCCTTGCGCGCAGCGAGCAGTCCCTGCAGGCCGAAGCCGAGGGCTTCACTTTGAATTTCCAGCGCATAGCCCGGGCTGACCGTGGTGATGGCATCGGCGAATTGCAGGCCGGCCTTGAGAAACGAGAGCTTGCCGTAGTACTCGACCCCATTCGGGCTGAAAGAGGCCGGAGGGAGGCCGAGCGCGGCGACGAGCTCCGGCTCGAAAATCCCCTGAAAGGCAAGATTGTGTATGGTCTGCAGCGTCGCGGCTCGCGCGCCGGCCGCATAGCGCAGGTAGGCGGGGGCGAGGCCGGTCTGCCAGTCGTTGCAGTGAACCACCTGCGCTTGCCAGTCGAGCGGACCGCCTGCGCTGCCTAGCAGCGCGGCGACGCGCGACAGCAGGCCGAAGCGCAGCGCGTTATCGCTCCAGTCGCTGCCGGCCTCGTCCTGATAGGGTCCGCCGGGACGCTGGTACAGTTCGGGGCAGTCGAGCGCGTAGAGCGGCACGCCCGACGCCATCCGGCCCCGGAGCAGGCGCGAAGCGGGAAAATCCGCCATTGGCGCGATGCGCGCGACTTCGCGGTAGTCCGGCAGAAGCGCGAGCACCTGGCGGTAGCCGGGCAGCAGAATCCGGGCATCGATTCCGAGCGTCGCGAGCGCTGCGGGCAAGGCCGCGCTGACATCGCCCAGGCCGCCGGTTTTCACCATAGAGGCGCATTCCGGCGTGGCGAACAGGATGCGCAACGGGCTGGCTTGCACGGCTGTGTCGGAAGCGGAAGGGGTCACGGATTCGGGTCGCGGCGCGGCATGGATGTGCGCATCACGCGCCCAATGTTAGCAGGGGTTCGGATTCCCGGCCCAAGCTTTGCGTCGGTCGCTTGCCGATGATTCTCGCCGGCGACATCGGTGGCACCAAAGCGCTGCTGCTGCTGGCGACATTGCGTCAGGGCCGGCCGGCAGCGGTGCTGGAGCGGCGCTACGCCGTCGCCTCCTTTGGCGATTTTTCCGCCATGCTCGCGCGCTTTCTCGATGAATGCCGCCGGCATTGCGGCCGCGACCTGCGCCTCGCCAGCGCCTGTTTCGGCGCAGCCGGCCCGGTGTCGGCCGATTGCATCCAGATGACCAACCTGCCCTGGCGCCTCGATGCAGGGGCGATCGCCGCGGAGTTCGGCATCCGGCGCGTGCTGCTGGTGAACGATTTCGAGGCGGCGGCGAACGGGATCGAGGCGCTGGCTCCAGCCGACAGCGAAATGTTGCAGCACGGCGAACCCTTGCCCCAGGCGGCGCGCGTGGTCATCGGCGCGGGTTCCGGACTGGGGGTGGCCTACGCGCTGCCGCAGGGGAAGCGTTACCAGGTGATCGCGGGAGAGGGCGGGCATGCGGGTTTCGCTCCCGCGGATGATGAGCAACTGCGCTTGTGGCGAGCGCTCCACGCGCAACTTGGCCGCGTCAGCGTCGAGCACGTCGTCTCCGGACCGGGCCTCATGCGCATCTACGACTTCCTGCGCGCCGAGCTGCCGCCGGCGCCGGCCTTGCGCGAGGCCGTGCGCACCGAAGGCGCGGCCGCGATCAGCCGCTACGCCCTCGAGCATGGCGATCCGCTCGCCTGCCGGGCGCTCGATCTGTTCATCGCCTGTTATGGCGCCGTGGCCGGCGATCATGCCCTCGCCGTAACCGCGCGCGGCGGCGTCTACATCGCCGGCGGCATTGCCCCGAAAATTCTCGGCCGGCTTGCGTCGGGCGGTTTCATGGCGGCATTCAACGCCAAAAGCGCGCATACTCGAATGAATCTCAGGATTCCAGTCCAGGTCGTCATCACCGCGCGCCTCGGGCTGCTCGGTGCGGCGCTGATTGCAGCGCGACGTTAAACGTCGCTGCTTGACAATTGTCAATGCCGGTCTGCCGTCGGCGACTATGCTTTATTCGTGTAGGTGGGTCGATGAAAGGAGACGGGCTATGCAAAGTACACAAACGCGTTCGCAGAAACCCAAGGCGACGCCAAAGATGATTGATCGCCGCGTGGCGGTTCCGGTTAAGTCAAAGCAGGGCAAAGCGGAAGTTTGTCCGGATTCCGCTCCACCGCTTAGCGCGCTGGAGCGCGAGAGGCTGGTTGCGCAGGCTGCGTATTTTCGCGCCGAAAAGCGCGGCTTTGCCCCAGGCTGCGAGTTGCAGGACTGGGTCGAGGCCGAGGCGGAAGTTCTGCGGCTGATCGGCGCCGCTTAGCGCCCGGCCGGCGCGAGAATGATGGCGCCCAGCGGAGGGACGGTTACGCTGGCCGAGTAAGGCCGGTTCATCCAGGCGCGTGCTTCGGCCTGCGTGCGGGTGCAGTTGCCGACATCGCTGCCGCCGTAATAATGCGAGTCGCTGTTGAAAATCTCGTCGTAGGCGCCAGGCAATGGCAGTCCGATGCGGTAGCCGATGCGCGGGACCGGGGTGTAGTTGAGGATGACGATCAGTTCCGCGCCGCTGCGGGCGCGCCGCTCGAAACAGACGATGGACTGCTCGGCGTCATGACAATCGATCCACGCAAACCCCTCCGCGGAATGGTCGAGTTCATGCAGAGCCGGGCTGTCGCGGTACAGGCGGTTCAGGTCGCGCGCGAGGCGTGCTATCCCGGCGTGCGCGGCATCGCCCGCCAGCGCCCAGTCGAGCTCGGATTGCGCCGCCCATTCGCGCTCCTGTCCGAATTCGCTGCCCATGAAGTTGAGCTTCTTGCCTGGGGAGGTCATTTGGCAGGTGAACAGCAGCCGCAGGTTGGCGAAGCGCTGCCAGGCGTCGCCCGGCATCTTGCCCAGCAGCGAGCCCTTGCCGTGCACCACCTCGTCATGCGACAGCGGCAGGACGAAGTTCTCGGTGTAGGCATACAATTGGCCGAAGGTGAGCCGGTCGTGGTGAAAGCGCCGGTGCACCGGGTCGTGTGCCAGATAATCGAGCGTGTCGTGCATCCAGCCCATGTTCCATTTCAGCGTGAAACCGAGGCCGCCGAGATACACCGGCCGCGACACCATCGGCCACGCAGTCGATTCCTCGGCGATGCTGAGCGTGCCGGGGAACTCGGCGTGGAGCATGATGTTGAGTTCGCGCAGGAACTCGACCGCTTCCAGGTTCTCGTTGCCGCCAAAGCGGTTGGGCAGCCATTCGCCGGCCGCTCGCGCGTAGTCGAGATAGAGCATGGAGGCGACGGCGTCCACGCGCAGCCCGTCGAAATGGAACTGCGACAGCCAGTAGTGCGCGCTCGACAGCAGGAAACTCTTCACTTCGTTGCGGCCGTAGTTGAAGGTATGCGTGCCCCATTCCGGATGCAGGCCGAGGCGCGGGTCCTCGTGTTCATACAGCGCCGTGCCGTCGAAACGCGCCAGCGCGAATTCGTCCTGCGGAAAATGTCCGGGCACCCAGTCGAGGATGACGCCGAGTCCGGCGCCATGACAACGGTCGACGAAGGCGCGCAACTCGTCGGCGCTGCCATAGCGGCTGGTGGCGGCGAAATAGCCGGTCGTCTGGTAACCCCAGGATTCGTCCAGCGGGTGCTCCGAGATCGGCATCAGTTCGATATGGGTATAGCCCATGTCGGCGGCATAGGGGACGAGCGCATCGGCGAGTTCGCGGTAAGTGTAACGGCGGCCGTCCGGATGGCGCCGCCACGAACCGGCGTGCACTTCGTAGATGTTCAGCGGCGCGTGCAGCCAGTCGCTGCGCGCGCGCCGCTCGAGCCACGCCGCGTCGTCCCAGATATGCCGCGCAGGCTGGCTTACCCGCGCCGCCGTTGCCGGGCGCAGCTCGAAGCTCTGGGCGTAAGGGTCGGCTTTCACCACCACCGCGCCGCTGGCGCGGTTGCGGATTTCGTACTTGTACAGCGTGCCGGCAGGCAATTCCGGCATGAACAGTTCCCACACCCCGCTGGCGCCGCGCGACTGCAGCGGATGCACGCGCCCGTCCCAGCCGTTGAAATCGCCGACCACGCTGACGCGCTCGGCATTGGGCGCCCACACGGCGAAGCGCACGCCGGGCACGCCCTCGAGCGTCATCGGCTGCGCGCCGAGGCAGAGATAGGCCTGGTGCAGGCGGCCGGCGCCGAACAGATACAGGTCGTCCGCGGAGAGAGTCAGCGGGAACGAGTAGGGATCGAAGCGTTCTTGCGTGCCGTGTTCTTCTTCGAAGCGCAAGCGGCAGGGCGACGGGGGACGCGCGCCGAGCCGCGCTTCGAACAGCCCGGCGACTTTCCCGCGGGGAAGCGGCATCCAGCCATCGGCCGTCGCCACCGCGGCCGCGCGCGCGTGCGGGTGGTAGGCGCGCATGCTCCAGCCGTCGCCGCGGCGCTGCACGCCGAGACAGGCGTAGGGATCGTGCAGGCGCGCCTCGGCGAGCAGCAGGAGTTGCGGATCGGGTCCGGGTGCGAGTGCGGTAGGCATGGGGTGAGGCGCCGATTATATCGGCGGCGGATGACCCGGTTCGGTGTAACAGAGGCCCATGGCTATGAGTATAGGCGAAGTTGAGATCCGAGGTCACATGGACGGCTTCGACCAGGGCGGTCAGGCGGTCGATCGCGCCCGAGAGAAGCAAGCGCCGCGGCGGGAGGTCAAGAACCTTGCCCATGACGCGCTCGCCATCATTCTCGCCGGCGGCCGCGGCTCGCGCCTGGCCGAGCTCACCGATTGGCGCGCCAAGCCGGCGGTGCCTTTCGGCGGCAAGTTCCGCATTATCGATTTTGCCCTGTCCAACTGCGTCAACTCGGGCATCCGGCGCATCGGCATCTGCACGCAGTACAAGGCGCAAAGCCTGATCCGGCACGTGCAGCGCGGCTGGAGCTTTCTCGACGGCCGCTTGGGCGAGTTCGTCGAACTGCTGCCGGCGCAGCAGCGCATTACCGCGGAATGGTACCGGGGCACCGCCGACGCGGTGTACCAGAACATCGACATCCTGCGCCGGCACGAAAGAAAATACGTGCTGGTCCTCGCCGGGGATCATGTCTACAAAATGGACTACGCGCGCATGCTGGCCGACCATGTGGCCAGCCGGGCAGTCATGACCGTCGCCTGCATCGACGTGCCGCTCGCCGACGCAACCCAGCTCGGCGTGATGACGGTGGACGTGGACGGGCGCATCACCGCCTTCGAGGAGAAGCCGACGCGGCCCGCCCCCATGCCGGACCGCCCCGACCGGACGCTCGCGAGCATGGGCATCTACGTGTTCGACGAGACGTTCCTGTATGAACAGCTGATCCGCGACGCCGAAGACAGCGGCTCCAGCCATGACTTCGGCAAGGACCTCATTCCCCGGCTGGTCGAATCAGGTTTGCCGGTGCATGCGCACCGCTTCCACGACAGTTGCGTCAACATGGCGAACGGCAAGCCATACTGGCGCGATGTAGGCACGCTCGACGCCTACTGGGAAGCGAACATGGACTTGACCCGCGTTGTGCCCGATCTCAACTTGTACGACCGCGACTGGCCGATTTGGAGCTATCAGGAGCAGATGCCGCCGGCGAAATTCGTGTTCGACGACGACGGCCGGCGCGGCATGGCGGTCGATTCGCTGGTATCGGGTGGATGCATCGTCAGCGGCTCGATGGTGCGGCGCTCGGTGCTGTTCTCCAATGTGCGCGTGCAAAATTACTGCGAAATCGAGGATAGCGTCATCCTGCCGAACGTCGAAATAGGCAATAATGTCACCCTGCGGCGAGTGATCGTGGACAAGCGCTGCCGCTTGCCCAGCGGGCTCAAGGCAGGCATCGATCCCGCGGCGGACCGCAAACGCTTTCACGTAACCGACCAGGGCGTGACCGTAATCGTTCCGGAGAGCCTCGGCCAACGAGTGCACCACCTCAAATGACCTCTCCCCGCCCCCTCGATCTGGTGCTGGTTTGGCACATGCATCAGCCGGACTACCGCGACCATGCCAGCGGCGAGTTCATGCTGCCTTGGGTGTACCTGCACGCGATCAAGGATTACACCGACATGGCCTGGCATCTGGAGCGCCACCCGGGCATGCGCGCGGTGATCAACTGGGTGCCGGTGCTGCTCGACCAGTTGGAGGACTACGCCGATCAATTCGCGAGCCAAACGCTGCGCGACCCCTTGTTGCGGCTGCTCGCCCGCGATCATGCAACCGCGCTGACCGAGGACGAGCGCACGCTGGTGCTGGAGAGATGTCTTCGCGCCGACAATTCGAGAATGATCGAGCCATACCCGCCGTTCAAGCACATGCACGACTTGTTCCGCACGCTCGAGGCGCAAGGCGGCCCGGCGCTGCGCTACCTGTCGGATCATTATTTCTACGACGTGCTCGTCTGGTATCACCTCGCCTGGACCGGGGAAACGGTGCGGCGCGAGTCGGAACTCGTGCCCCGGCTGATGGCGATCGGGCAGCATTTCGAGCAGCATCACCGCCACGAACTGTTTCGGCTCATCGGCGACCTGGTGCGGGGCGTGGTCGGGCGCTATGCGCGGCTGGCCGAGGCCGGACGGATCGAACTCTCGACTACGCCGCACTATCATCCGCTGGCGCCGCTGCTGCTCGATTTCCATTGCGCGCGCGAGGCCGAACCCCAGGCGCCGCTGCCGGAGACCTCGATCTACCCCGGCGGTCGCGAGCGCGTCATGGTCCATCTGCGCGCCGCGCTCGAAAGCCACACGCGCCGCTTCGGCGCGACGCCGCGCGGCGTCTGGCCGGCCGAAGGCTCGGTGTCTTCGAGTTTGCTCGGCGTGCTGAGCGTCAACGGTCTGGCCTGGACGGCGAGTGGCGAGCAGGTGCTTGCGCACAGCCTTGGCGCGGCGCACCGCGGGGCGCCGCGGTCGCACTATCTGTACCGCCCGTACCGGCTGCGCGGTGCGCCGGATCTGGCCCTGTTCTTTCGCGACGACAAGCTCTCCGACCGGATCGGCTTCGAGTACCGGAAATGGCACGGCAGCGACGCGGCGGCCAATTTCGTCGGCGAACTGGAATCCATCGCCGCCGAGGCGGGAGCGGACGAACGGCCGCTGGTGAGCGTGATTCTCGACGGCGAAAACGCCTGGGAACACTACCCCTATAAAGCATATTATTTTCTGAGCGAGTTGTATAAGGCGCTGGAATCGCACCCTTCGATTCGACCGACGACGTTCGATGCATTCCTGCTCGCGTGCTCGAACGCCGGCGCGGCCGCCGGCCCGCCGCCTGCTGCAATGCACCAGCTGGAGCGGCTGGTCGCCGGGAGCTGGGTATACGGCAATTTCGCCACCTGGATCGGGTCAACCGACAAGAACCGCGCCTGGGATCTGTTATGCGCCGTCAAACAGAGCTTCGACCTGGTGCGCGCAAGCGGGCGCCTCGGCGCGGACAGCCTCGCCGCCGCCGAGCGGCAGCTCGCCGATTGCGAAGGTTCGGACTGGTTCTGGTGGTTCGGCGACTACAACCCGAGCGCTTCGGTGGCGAGTTTCGACCGGCTGTACCGCGCCAAGCTCGCCAACTTGTACCGGCTGATCGAATTGCCGGTGCCGGCGGTGCTGTCTGAACCCATTTCCCACGGGCATGGCGACCCCGAAGGCGGAGGCAGCATGCGCCGTGGGGACGCAGCGGCGCCGGGATGAGCGCATCGGTGGCATTGCTGTTCGGCGTGCACGCGCATCAGCCGGCGGGCAACTTCCCGCATGTGCTGGAGGAGGCGCATGCGCGTTGCTACCGGCCGTTCCTGGAAACCGTCTACCGCTATCCCCAATTCCGTTTCGCGCTGCATTTCAGCGGTCCGCTGCTCGATTACCTGCTCCGGCAGCATGCCGCGGACATGGCACT
This sequence comes from Betaproteobacteria bacterium, assembly GCA_016234705.1. Lineage (GTDB taxonomy): Bacteria > Pseudomonadota > Gammaproteobacteria > Burkholderiales > SG8-39 > 2-12-FULL-64-23. The sequence continues at coordinate 11,885 of JACRAS010000054.1, forward strand.
GCTCGCGCGTATGGTGGAGCGCGGGCAGGTCGAGTTGTTCGGCGCTGGCGATGCCGAGCCCGTGCTCGCCGCGATCGCGAACCGCGACCGGCTGGGCCAGATCGCCAAGCTCAGCCGGAAGCTCGCCGCGCGCTTTGGCCGCGCCCCCGAGGGGGCCTGGCTGACCGAGCGCGTTTGGGAAGCGACGGTGGTGCCGGCGTTGGTCGATTGCGGCATCCGCTACGTCACCGTCGACGATTACCACTTCCTCGCGAGCGGCAAGTCCGTGGCCGAACTCGACGGCTATTTCACCACCGAAGAAGACGGGCGCAAGCTCGACCTGTTTCCGATCTCCGAGGCGCTGCGTTACCGCATTCCGTTTGCCCTGGCCGAGGAGAGCGTCGCTTACCTCGAAGGCCTGGCGCGCGAGCCGGGTCCCACGGCCGCAATCTATTTCGACGACATCGAAAAATTCGGCATCTGGCCGGAAACCTACGCATGGGTGTACGAGAAAGGCTGGCTGCGCGAGTTCATCGAACGCGTGCTCGGGTCGGGGAAAATCACCACCCAAACTTTCGGCGAATACCGCGATCGCGCGCGCGCGCGCGGCGTCGTCTATCTGCCGACCACTTCCTATATCGAAATGAACGAGTGGACGCTGCCCTCGCCCGCGGCGCATGCCTACGCCGATCTGGTGGAACGCGAGAAGCGCGCCGGCAGCTATGAAGTGAGCAAGGCGTTCCTGCGCGGAGGCATCTGGAAGAACTTCATGTCGCGCTATCCCGAGGCGAACTGGATGCACAAGCGCATGCTGGCGCTGTCCGAGCGCCTGGCGCGCCTGCCTTCGGCCGAGCGCACCGAGGAGATGCACGCGCTGCTGTATGCGGCACAGGCAAACGACGCTTATTGGCACGGGCTGTTCGGCGGGCTGTACCTGCCGCACCTGCGCCGCGCGGTGTATGCGGCGCTGCTAGCGCTCGAGCGCATGCTCGACCGGCTCGACCCGCGGGCGGCGAGCCAATGCCTCGACCTCGATCTGGACGGTATCGACGAGCTGTTCCTGCGCAATGCAGATCTGCAGGCAGTGGTCAAGCTCGACGGCAGCGCCGCCATTCTCGAACTCGACGCCTATGCCTTGTCGCAAAACTTCGGCGACACCCTGAGGCGCCATGCCGAGCACTATCACCGGCGCGTCCTCGGCGGACCGGCGGCGGTGCCCCAGGGCGGCGGCATCGCCTCCGCCCACGACCGGCTCGATCTGAAGCACGACATCAGCGCCGCCGATCTGGAGGCCGACGCGGCCGCGCGCACCTTGTTCCGCGATGCCTGGATCGGTGCGCAAGGGGATTTGCAGCCGCTCCTCGGCTACGATCTGCGCCGGGTGGATGGCGCGAGCGTGGCGTTTGCCATCGAACGTGGTGGCGCCACGTTGCAAAAAATTATCGGCGTTCGCGGCAGTTGCATCGGCATCGGCTATCGCTACACCGGCGCGTTCGAGGCCGCCGGGATTTGCGGATTCGAAAGCACGCTGGATCTCGCCATGCCGAGCTGCGACGGGCCCGGCGCGCACTACCTTTACCGCGATGTGATCGCCGGTGGCCTGGGCCAGCCTCTGGAGCTTGAGGGCATGACCGAATTGGTGCTCGTCGACCATTTCATGGGCGGCAGCCTCACGCTGCGCTCGAATCCGCCCGTGGCGCTACGCGCCCGGCCGTGCTACACAGTATCGCAGTCCGAAGGCGGCTTCGAGAAAATCATGCAGTCGGTTACGTTGACGCTGGCGTGGCCGCTGGATGCCGTGCACGCGAACATCGATCTGTCGCTGGAAATACGCAAACATTCCGCTTGAGACCGCGGGGGAGGTGGCGCCTCGGCTGCGATTCAGGCCGGCCGCCGCGCGCCGGGGTAACCCTTGAACCGGCGCGCCGCCAGCAAGTTTACTGTCCTGGTCCACCGCTAACCGAACTTAGCGGATTCGCGGGGTACGAGTTGATTAAGTGATTGATTCTTCACGTGGTGACACCCAAATGTCTGCACTACACGGCTGAGGCGCGGGTGACCTCCTCGGCAGTGATTTTCGGTGGGGCCTGAGCCGGC
>JACRAS010000046.1 GCA_016234705.1 Betaproteobacteria bacterium
ACCTCGATGCCGAGCCCGCCGAATTGGCCCTCGGTCTCGACGCGCATGTCCTTGAAGCTGTCGGCGTCGAGATAGCTTGAGTGCGGATCGAGACCGGCGAGCATGCCCTGTACGGCGTCGCCGAGCAGCTTCTTGTCTTCGACCGTTTCGACATAGTCGGACTTGATGCGCGAGAACACCTCGGTGAAAGTCCGGAGTTCGTCGAGCGGTAGCGGCGCGCGCGCCTCTTTCGCCTGCTCGCGCTCGGCGAGTACCGCCACCCCGACGGTCACGGCGGCGCCGGTGAACACACCCACCAGCAGGACTAAAACGTAACGTGTGCTGAACTTCATTGGTTGCTCCGATGATTCATGTAGTGGCGGAGCGTCCGGCGCCGCGTCGGTTGGGTTTAGCGTTTTGGCTTTCGCGGTGCGCCGGTAATGCTGGCGCGTCCCGATGGCACACACCAGCGCAGGGGGTCGTCCGGTTCGCCGTTGTGGCGGATTTCGAAATACACCCCGGCCTGCGGGGCGTCGCCGGTGCTGCCGGCGGCGGCGATCACCTGGCCGGCGTCGACCCACTCACCGACTTCCCGGTACAGGCTCTGGTTGTGTCCGTAAAGCGTCATATAGCCATCCCCATGTTACAGAATCAAGAGTAGCCCAAAGCCGCGCAGCCAGTCGGCATACACCACCCGTCCGCGATGCACGGCCCGCACCTCCTGGCCCTCGCGCGCGGTGATAAACGCGCCGCGCCATTTGAGCTGGCCGATGCCCTTGTCGTCGCCAAAGCGGGCGCTGACACGGCCCGCCAGCGGCAGCGGCAACCGGCCCTTGAGGCTGGCGAAGCGCGCGCCCGGTGCCGCTGGGGTCATCGCCGGCAGCGACGTCAATTCGCCCACCAGGCGTTCGAGCCGTTTCTCATCCGTGCGCAGACGCCCGATCTCCTCCGACTGATTGCGCGCCTGAAGGTTCAGACTGGCGAGCAATTCGGCGCGCCGCGCGCGCGCGGTTTCGAACGACTGGCGCTCACGCGCACGCTCGGCACGCGCGCCTTCGAGTTCGCGCGCCAGCGTTTCCAGGCGGGCCTCGAGTGTTTGCACGCGCGCGAGGCTTGTCTGGATCGCCTGCACGCGTTCGGCGCGCGCCTGATGCAGCAGGCGATAATAGGTCATGACGCGCGCCACGCGCGCGGGCTCTTCCTGATTAAGCAGCAGCTTGAGCGGCTCCTGTTGGCCCATGGCATAGGCCGCGCGCATCTGGCGTTCGAGCGCACCGGTTTGATGCGCGAGCGCGCGGCGCTCGTCTTGCGCCTTGGCGCGCAGTTGCGCGAGCTGGCGGGCGTAGGCCTTGAGACGGCCGTCGAGGCGGCGTTGTGCGCGCAGCGACTCGCCGATGCGGCGCTCAAGATCGCGCAGCTCTTCGCGTACGGCGTCGCGCCGGCCCTGAAGTTCGTTGAGGTTCGTCTGCAACTGCTGGATGCGCGCGCGCAACTGCTCGAGCCGTTGCTCCTGGTCGCCGGCCACGGTTGCCGCGGGCAGCAGCGCGACGCAAAACAGGAAAACGCCGAGGCCGCGCCGCGATTTTGGTTTCGCCGATAGGGCCGAGGCGAGGGCCGCAGGCCAAAGCGGAAGCCCTACTCGCTTCGCGCGTCCGTCCGGACATACGATCAGGCCTGATTGCGGTTTCGCCGGCGCGCGGGCGGTGCGGGACACGAACGCGATCAGGCCGTGGCGGCTTTGCTGTGCAGCTCGACCAACGGTTTGCCGCTCATCTCCGGCGGGACCGGCAGGTCGAGGAGCGACAGCATCGTCGGGGCGATGTCCTCGAGCGCGCCGGTGGCCGCAAGCGTCGCCGGACGCCCGACATAGACGAACGGCACCGGGTTGGTGGTGTGTGCTGTGTGCGGCTGACCGGTTTTGTCGTCGAACATCTGCTCGGCGTTGCCGTGATCGGCGGTAATGAGCAGCTCGCCACCGGTGGCTTGTACCGCTTCGAGGACGCGCCCGAGACATTGATCCACTGCCTCGATGGCTTTTACCGTGGCGTTGAAATCGCCGCTGTGGCCGACCATGTCGGGATTGGCGAAGTTACAAACGATGACATCGTACTGACTGTTGCGCACCGCCTTTACGATTTCGTCGGTCATCTGCGGCGCGCTCATCTCGGGTTTCAAGTTGTACGTCGCCACGTCCGTGGGCGAGGGGATGAGAATGCGGTCCTCGTGTTCGAACGGCGTTTCGACGCCGCCGTTGAAGAAGAACGTGACGTGCGCATATTTTTCGGTCTCGGCGATGCGCAACTGGCGCTTGCCGAGCGACGCGAGGTAGGCGCCCATGACGTTGCGCAGCCGCTCCGGCGGGAACGCCACCGGCACGTGGAATTCGGAGTTGTATTCGGTGAGGCTCACGAATGCGCCGAGCTTCGGCGCGACCGCGCGCGTGAAGGCGTCGAAGTTCCGGTCGATGAACGGGCGCGTGATCTGGCGCGCGCGGTCGGAGCGGAAATTCATGAAGATGAGTACGTCGCCGTCCTCGAACCGCACCGGCTTTTCACCCGGCGGCACGATGGCAGTGGCCTTGACGAATTCGTCGGTTTCGCCGCGATCGTAGGCCATGGCGAGCGCCGCGGAGGCGGTCGGCGCGGTGAACAGGCCCTGGCCTTGCGTCATCAGGTCGTAGGCGGCCTGGATACGCGGCCAGCGATGGTCGCGATCCATGGCGTAGTGTCGTCCGATAACCGATGTGAATCGGCCGTGCCCCAGAGATTTGAATTTGTCTTCCACGGCCTTGATCGAATTCGTGGCGCTTTGCGGCGGCGTGTCGCGGCCATCGAGGAAGGCGTGCAGATAAATTTTGGCCACGCCACGTTTGGCGGCGAGCTCGATCATTGCGTGGATGTGTTCTTCGTGCGAATGCACGCCACCGGGCGACAGCAGCCCCATGATGTGCACCGCTCTCCCGGTTTTGAGCGCGAGATCGATCGCGTCGGTGAGTGTCTTGTTGGTGAAGAACGTGCCGGTGGCGATCGCGCGGTTGATGCGCGTGTACTCCTGGTAGACCACACGTCCGGCGCCGAGATTGAGGTGACCGACCTCGGAGTTGCCCATCTGGTTCGACGGCAGCCCGACCGCGGACTCGGAGGCGTGGATCAGCGTGTGGGGGTAACGCTTCCACAGCGCGTCCCACACGGGTTTGCGCGCGGCGGCGATGGCGTTGTACGGGGTTTCCTGCCGGTAACCCCAACCATCAAGAATGAGCAATACTAGGGGTTTGGGCGTGCCGGACATGTAAATTGTATTGAACCGCTTGAGTTCATTTAAACCTTTCCAAATGCGTCATTATTGTATAATGTTTTTATATACATATCAGCTTAAGAACACCGGGCTGAAACGGACCCGCCAAACGGCGGTCCGGTAAAACCGGCAAGAATTTATGAGTCGAGGATCCATGAGCGCAACCGCCGAAAATATCGAACACCTGATTACCAATGAGGAGGACATCCACCACGCCTCCCGCGCCCTGAAGGCCATGGCGCACCCCCTGCGGCTCAAGATTCTGTGCATCCTCGGCGGTAATACCGAAGTGAGCGTGCAGGATATCGTCGAACAAGTCGGCACCTCGCAGAGCAACATCTCCCAGCACCTGTCGATTCTGCGCGAAAAAGGTATTTTGGCCGCGCGCAAGGATGCCAACAAGGTTTATTACCGTATCGGTGATCCCAAAATCCTCAACCTGATCGGCTCGTTGCGCGACGCCTTTTGCAGCGCGCGTCGCAGCTAGTCCGGGAGCGTTACTTAAAAACTACCAGCGCCTCTGAATTCCGTGGTGCCCGCTGTCCCAGGTCTGTCCCGTGTCCATACAATTTGTCGTTAACAACTGGCATTTGTTCCTCGCCCTCGGCGTGGTGTTGGCCCTGTTGGCGGCTGGCCCGTTGCGCCAGCGTCTGGCCGGTATTCGCAGTCTGACACCGGCCGAGGCCATACAGGTAATGAACCGCGAGGACGGCATCGTCGTGGACGTGTGCGAGGCGCAGGAGTTTGCCAACGGTCACATTGCCCGGGCGCTGAGCCTCCCGCTGTCGAATCTGGTGACGCGCTTGGGCGAGATCGAAAAGTACCGCCAGCGGCCCATTATTCTCAGTTGCCGCAGCGGCAACCGTTCGCTCAAGGCAGCGTTCATGCTGCACAAGCATGGTTTCCCCAGGGTGTATTCGCTTGCCGGCGGTGTGACGGCTTGGCAGCGTGACAATTTGCCAGTAGAAAAGTAATGGTCAGGGTGTTGATGTACAGTACCCGCATCTGTCCCTATTGCCGCATGGCCGAACGGTTATTGGCGAAGAAAGGCGTCGAGCCGGAAAAGGTGATGGTGGACGATAATCCGGACCGGCGTGAAGAGATGGCGCGACGTACTGGCCGCACCAGCGTGCCGCAGATTTTTGTCGGCTCGCACCATGTCGGCGGCTATGTCGAACTCGCGGAGCTTGAACGCGATGGAAAACTCGACGCCCTGCTGGCGCAGACGTAATTCAACCCAGGTCGAACAGGGGTGCCCGTGACCGAGCCAAACACAGAACCGAATGCCGTCTTCAGTCTGGAGAAGGTCTATATAAAGGATGTCTCGTACGAGACGCCCGCAGGGCCGCGCGCTTTTTTGCAGACAGAACTGCCGCAAATCGGCGTGCAGCTGGGCATTGAACACGCGGAACTGAACCCGACCCAGGGCGTGTACGAAGTGGTGCTGGCCATCACTGTGACCGCTGTGCGCGAGGACAAGACCGTGTTTCTGGTTGAGGTACAACAGGGCGGTCTGTTTCGTTTGCAGGGCGTCAGCGGTGAGATGTTGAACAAAACTCTGGAGATAACCTGCCCGCACATGCTGCTGCCGTTCGCACGTGAGGCGGTCAGCGACTTCATCGGCAAGGGCGGATTTCCACCGTTGCTGTTACAGCCGGTCAATTTCGAGGCGTTGTACGAACAAAAGCTCGCGGCGCAGCAGGCTCCGGCCCAGCCGGCGCAGGCTTGAGCAGCGTTTCGGGCAGCGCCTCGCAGCTGCCGCCAGATGAACCCTTCATGATCTCTACCTCCCAATCCGGTGTGGCCGTATTGGGCGCGGGTTCCTGGGGCACGGCCCTTGGGTTGCTGTTGGCGCGCAACGGCTATGCCGTGCAGCTTTGGGGACACGATGCGGCGCAATGCGCACAGCTGGCGCGCGCGCGCGAGAACGCCCACTACCTGCCCGGCATTCATTTCCCCGACTCGCTTCGCATCGAAGCGAATCTCGCCCGGCTTGCGGGCGCCGTGCAACAATTTCTGCTGGCGGTGCCGAGCCACGCGTTTCGCGCCACGCTTAAAGCACTCAAGCCGCATCTCGATTCCGGTGCGACATTGGCTTGGGCCACGAAGGGGCTTGAACCCGGTAGCGGAAAACTGCTCTCCGCGGTCCTGGCCGAGGAGCTGCCGACGCTGCACGCCTGGGGTGTGGTCTCCGGCCCAAGTTTTGCGCGCGAGGTGGCGCTGAATATGCCGACGGCGTTGACCGTCGCATCCCGTGACACGGCGGTGGCGGAGCGGATCGCGCAGTGGCTGCGTAACGAGCGTGTGCGTGTGTATACCAGCACGGATACTTTCGGCGTGCAGCTCGGCGGCGCCATCAAAAATGTCATTGCCATCGCCGCCGGCATTTCCGACGGTCTCGGGTTTGGCGCCAACGCACGCGCCGCGCTTGTCACGCGCGGCCTGGTGGAGCTTGTGCGCCTAGGCACGGCCCTCGGCGGACGCGCGGAGACCTTCATGGGGCTTACCGGCGCGGGCGACCTTATCCTGACTTGCACCGACAACAGCTCACGCAATTACCGTCTTGGCATTGCACTCGGCCAAGGTAAGAAGTTATCCGATGCCCTGCACGAGTTGGGTCAGGAAGCGGAGGGGGTCGCCAGCGCCCGCGAGGCCCACGCGCTTGCCCGGGCGCGGAAAATCGACATGCCAATCACCGAGCAGGTTTACCGCGTGTTGTATGAGAATCTCTCCCCGCAGGTGGCAGTGGAGACCCTGCTCAAGCGCGAACCCCGGGCAGAGTAGGTGTTGGCCCCACCCCCTGCCCACACGCCGTACCCGGCGTGTGGGCAGGCTGTTGCGTCACCTAATATGATATAGAGTTATAGCGATACGTAGGCTAACCGCCTGCCCAACGGGGGTCCCATGGCAGTGACTACGGCCGAACGGCCCAGAAAAATCCGCATCGGCGATTTGCTGATCGCCAACAAAATTATTTCCCAGGAACAGCTCAATACCGCGCTCGCGGACCAGAAGAAGAGCGGCCGCAAGCTTGGACGCGTGCTGATCGAGAATGGGTTTCTCTCCGAAGACCAGATGCTGAATTTCCTCTCACAGCAGCTCAACATTCCCTACATCGATCTTAAGCGCTTCAATTACAAGGCCGAGATCGTGCGGCTGATTCCCGAGGTACACGCGCGCCGCTTCCGCGCCATCGTGCTCGAAGACAAGCCGGACGGCCTGATGGTCGGCATGGCTGACCCTACCGACATCTTCGCCTACGACGAACTTGCGCGCGTGCTGCGCCGGCCGTTACGTCTGGCGGTGGTCAAGGAGACCGAACTCCTCAAGACCGTCGACCGGGTGTATCGCCGCACCGAAGAAATATCGGATCTGGCGGCGGAGCTTGAACAGGAACTCACCGCCGCCGGTGCCGGAGTGGATCTGGCTCAGCTTGCGGCCGCGGAGGGTTTGACCGACGCACCGGTGGTAAAACTGTTGCAGAGCATGTTCGAGGACGCCATCCAGGTGAACGCCTCGGATATCCATATCGAACCGGAAGAAAAGGAACTGCGCATCCGTTTCCGCCAGGACGGCGTGCTGCGCGTGCAGACAATCGCCGACCGGCGTATCGCCGGTGCGCTCGCCACGCGCATCAAGCTCATGGCCAACCTCGATATTTCGGAAAAGCGTCTGCCGCAGGACGGTCGCTGCAATGTGCGCATCCGTGACAAGAGCATCGACGTGCGTATTTCGACCATGCCGGTACAGTGGGGCGAGTCGGTGGTGATGCGCCTGCTCAACCCGTTTGTGGGCGTGCTCACGCTGGAACAGGTTGGCATGCCCAAGGGTATTCTCGAGCGCTATCGGCGCATGATTCACAGTCCGAACGGCATGGTATTGGTTACGGGACCCACCGGCAGCGGCAAGACCACGACGCTCTACGCCTCACTGCTCGAACTCAACCGACCGGAATCCAAAATCCTTACGGTCGAGGATCCGATCGAATATCGTATCGCCGGCATCAACCAGACGCAGGTCAACCCCAAGATCGAACTCACCTTCGGACGGGTGCTGCGCTCGATGTTACGCCAGGACCCGGACATTATTCTGGTGGGCGAAATGCGCGATCAAGAGACCGCGGAAATCGGTCTGCGCGCCGCCATGACCGGCCACTTGGTGCTCTCAACCCTGCACACCAACGACGCCATCTCGACGGCGCTGCGCCTGATCGACATGGGCGTGGAATCCTACATGGTGGCGGCCAGTTTGCGCGGCATTGTGTCGCAGCGCCTGGTGCGACGGATTTGCGAGTCCTGCGCCGAACTTACCGAGATCTCGCCGTCGATGCTGGCGATCGTCCGTGTCGAGGCGGGTGACAAGGCCGACAGTCTGCGTTTCAAGCGCGGGCGCGGTTGCAGCCACTGTAACGGCACCGGCTATCAGGGCCGTATCGGTATTTTCGAATTTCTGGAGATGGACGCGAGCCTTGTGGCCGCCATGCACTCCGGCGACCCGTCGGCGTTTGCCACCGCGGCGAAGAAACAGGCTGGAGTCCAGAGTCTGCGTCGCAGTGCGGTCATCCTCGCGGCCCAGGGCATCACTACCATGGACCAGGTCGCGCGCGTCACCTTTGGCATGGAGGATTGATCTTCCGTGCCGCTCTATCAGTATCGCGGCCGTAACCAGCGCGGCGAGGCGGTCAAGGGCCAGCTCGAAGCGAACTCACCGGATGCGGTGGCGACGCAGCTTTTTAACAGCGGCGTTACGCCCATCGACATCAACATTACGAAGACAACCCAGGATGTCTTCGCGATGTTGAATGCACGTTTCGGCAGCGGCGGTAAGGTTGATCTGGTCGATCTGATTCTGTTCTGCCGCCAGATGTACACCCTGATGAAGGCTGGTGTGCCGATCATGCAGGCATTGCGCGGGCTGCGGGAATCAACCCAGAATCCGGCGTTTGCGCGGGTCATTCAATCCATCAGCGAGAGCTTGGATACCGGTCTTGAATTTTCCACGGCACTGAAACGTCACACCGGAGTTTTTCCGCCGCTTTTTGTCAGCATGGTTCAGGTGGGCGAAAGCACCGGCAGCCTGGAAGAAGTGTTTCAGCAGCTGGCGATTTATCTGGATCGCGAAAAGAACACGCGCGATCGTGTTAAATCGGCCTTGCGCTATCCCATTTTTGTCATTGTGGCGATGGTCGTTGCGTTGGCCGTTATCAACTTGTTTGTGATTCCAGCCTTCGTCAAGGTTTTCACAAGCTTTCGAATCGAGCTTCCGTGGAGCACGAAAATACTGATCGCGATGTCCAAATTCACCGTTGCGTATTGGCACATCATGCTAATCGTGATGATTGGCACGTTTTTGGGGGCACGCAACTACGTTCAAACAACAAACGGTCGTTACCGTTGGCACCGTTTAAAGTTGCAGTTACCCGTGGCCGGCAAGATCATCACCAAGGCAATGTTGAGTCGTTTCACCCGCGCCCTGGCGGTGATGATCAAGGCCGGTGTCCCGATTGTGCAGGGCATGACAGTGGTCAGCCGGGCCGTGGATAACAATTACATCAGCGAACGCATCCTGCAGATGCGCGATGGCGTGGAGCGTGGCGAAACCATCGCGCGCACGGCCATGGCCACAGGGATGTTTCCACCGCTCGTGATCCAGATGCTCTCGGTGGGTGAGGAGAGCGGCGCCGTGGATACCCTGATGCTGAACGTGGCTGAGTTCTATGACCGCGAGATTGATTTCGACATCCAGAACCTGAGTGCCGCCATTCAGCCGATATTGATTATCGTTCTGGGCGTTATGGTGCTGATTCTGGCCTTGGGCGTATTCCTGCCGATGTGGGACTTGGTCCAGGTTGCGCGAAAATAGGGAGTTACCAACTCATCCTAAGAGTCTAGACAAATATACAGCCATAACCTATTGTATTGACTGTATCGGAATCCCCCCATAAGATGGATGGGATAAGATTTTGGACCTGTAGCATGAATCAGGGGAGGAAACAGCCGGAGCACCGCGGGTTCTCTCTGTTCGAGTTGCTTGTGGTTATCGTCATCGTTTCGATGCTGATGGTAATCGCGATTTCCCGCTTACTGGCGTTGCAAGTGGACGCTGAACGAGTGGTTATGGAGTCAACCATTGGGGCGCTGCGCAGCGCGCTCGGCATCAAGGTCGCCGAATCCATAGTCAAGCAGAAAATTGCCGCCTTGCCGGCCTATGAAGACAGCAACCCAATGAATTTGCTAGCAGAGGTGCCTAGAAATTACCTCGGCGAGATAGAAGGAACCGATCCCTACACTTTGGAGAAAGGCAGTTGGTATTTTGATAAGCCGGCTAAAGCTCTGGTGTACATCGTTGACAATGAGGGGTATTTTTCTGGGGGGATGGACGGTCCGCCACGTGCAAGATTCAAGGTCCGACTTGTGTACACTGATATCGACGGCAATGGGGTCTTTGATAGCGGCGTTGACTCGATTGAAGGGTTGCGGCTTACTGCGCTTGAGCCCTACAAGTGGGTAAAGTAGCAGCATGATTCAATAGTATAGTTTTTCGGGGGACATCATGAGACGACAGCAGGCAGGCTTCACATTAATCGAGCTGGTTATTGTGATCGTTATTCTCGGAATTTTGGCGGCGACCGCCCTGCCGCGGTTTGTCGATCTTTCCGTGGATGCCCGTGTGGCCGCTCTTGGCGGCATGCAGGGCGGCATCCGTAGCGCGAGCGCGATCGCCCGCGCCACCCAGCTGGCCAGAGGCGTTTCCGGGGCGAATGTCACCGTCGATGGCGTCGTGGTTTATATGATAAATGGCTATCCCACCGCCGGAGCCATCAGCGCGGCGTTGACGGATTACTCGGGATTTACCTTCGCCGCGGATTCCGCGAGTTCCACGTTTACGCTGCGGGCTGATTGTTATGTGAAATACATCCCGTCGACTGGCACCGGCATTAGCGTCACCTCCACCACGACCGGGTGCTGAGGACTATTGTTGGATTTCTCGATTAACTAGGAGGCACAACATGAAAAAACAGCAAGCGGGCTTCACACTAATCGAGCTGGTTATCGTGATCGTTATCCTCGGGATTTTGGCCGCCGCCGCCCTGCCGCGATTCACTGATCTTTCCGTTGATGCCCGTACCGCCGCCCTGAATGG
>JACRAS010000052.1 GCA_016234705.1 Betaproteobacteria bacterium
GGGGTAGGCGAATACGCTGGCGAATGAGGTGTGGCGCCGGTTGCCGGAATCGAACGGCGACTTGCGCACCAGGCGGTGAATCCCGGTCTCGGTGCGGAGGCGGCCGTAGGCGTACTCACCGGAGACCTTGATGGTCGCGCTCTTGATTCCCGCCACTTCGCCTTCGGACTCCTCCAGCAGTTCGACCGCGAAACCGCTCTTCTCGCAATACTTGAGGTACATGCGCTCCAGCATGGCGGCCCAGTCCTGCGCCTCGGTGCCGCCCGAACCCGACTGAATGTCGAGGAAGCAGTTGTTCGGATCGAGCGCATTGGAGAACATGCGGCGGAACTCCATGCTCCCCACCAGCTTCTCCGCCGCGGCGATGTCCCCGGCCAGACTCATGAGCGTGCCATCATCGGCCTCGGCGCGCGCCATCTCGAACAGCTCGCCTGCATCGCGCAGCCGGGTGTCCAGCATCAGGAGGCTGCCGACGATGCCTTCCAGGGCTTTCTTTTCGCGGCCCAACTCCTGCGCGCGCTTGGTGTCGCTCCAGACGTTCGGTTGTTCGAGTTGCTTCCCGACTTCGATCAGGCGTTCCTGCTTGGTGTCGAAGTCAAAGATACCTCCGCATTTCCCCGGCGCGGGCGCCAAGGTCGGCGAGGCTGTTGGCGAGGGCGTTGATTTTTTCGGCTTCCATGATCGGCTTTTTTGTCGGAATTGTGCAATTATACTCTCGCCTACGTGCTTCCCACTGGATTCCGCCACGGTTCTCCCGAGCCTGCAAACGCAAAATTGACTCATGTTATCGCGCCGCAAGATTCTGCAACTGATTGCCGGAGTGCCTGCTATGGTTCTGGTTCCACCCGCGCGCGCGGCCGAGGCGCCGCTCAAGCGCCCCATTCCGAAGACCGGCGAATTGCTGCACGCGGTCGGCTTGGGCACCTGGCAGACCTTCGACGTCGGTGTGGACCCAGACGGACGCGCGGACGCGCGCGAAGTGCTCGCGCGCTTCGTCAAAGCGGGCGGACAGATGGTGGACAGCTCGCCCATGTACGGGAGTTCGGAGGCGGTCGTCGGCGACCTTGCCGCCGCTCTCGGAGTGGAAAAATCGCTGTTCCTCGCCACCAAAGTCTGGAGCAGCGGACGCGAGGCGGGTATCCGCCAGATGGAAGAATCCATGCGCCGCATGCGCACCCTGACGCTCAACCCGCGGGCCATGGACCTGATGCAGGTGCACAACCTCACCGATGTGAAGACCCAGTTGAAGACCCTGCGCGAGTGGAAGGAACAGGGCAGGATTCGCTACCTCGGCATCACCCACTATCACGAGGGCGCTTACGCGGACCTTGAGCGTTTGATCAAGTCGGAGAAGCTCGACTTTGCCCAGTTCAACTACAACGTGGTGACCACGGCAGCCGAGGAGCGCCTGCTGCCCGTGTGCGCGGAGTATCAGACCGCGGTGATCGTCAACCGCCCGTTTGAGCAAGGCGAACTGTTCCGCAGGGTGAAGGGCAGGGATTTGCCCAAGTGGGCGGAGGAATTCGATTGCAACAGTTGGGCGCGGTTTTTTCTGAAGTTCATCCTGTCTCACCCGGCGGTGACCTGCGCCATCCCCGCAACGCGCGATCCGGATTACCTGGTGGACAACATGGGCGCGGCTTTGGGGCGCATGCCCGATGCGGCCACGCGCCGGCGCATGGCGCGGCACATGCGCAGTTTCTAGTTCGATACCGGACCGGGCCTGTTATATACGGTCTCGTAAATGCCGGCGCATGCCAAGAGCGGCCATTGCGCGCTGCGCGCGCCAACCGTGTTTTTGGCACGGATGAAAAGCGCATCCGTACCAAAAACACGGTTCCGGATAAAAGCAAAAGCGTGTTGGTGTTGCTCTTATACAAGATCGCCGATTGTGTGCGGATGTGCTTTTCATCCGCGCGCAATCGGTGATCCGCGCGGACGGGGCGCCGTCCGCGCAAGTTAGATCGCCGCAGCTCGAGCTATCCTCCTACGTCTGCCGATGTCGGCGCGCAAATCTGTTCGTGGCATGCGACGGTATCTAAGACGCCGTATATAGACGGCAGATGAGGCCCGACAGCGGCCGCGCTCAGACGGGAACCAGAACGACAACGATGCCGGCGCCGGCCGCGGCCGCGAGCATGGCCGGCGCGCAGCGGCGGGCGAGCGCGGCGCCGCCGACCGCGAACACGAGGCCGAGCTTGAACGCCATGTTCGATACCAGCGCCAGCACGATGGCGCTCGCCGCCTGCAGCGGCTCGAGCTTGCCCAGATCGTACAGGCGCAGGGTGGAAAGGGTGATCGCGTCGACATCGGTGAGGCCGGACACCAGCGCCACTGCGTACAGGCCGCCGCTGCCGGCGACGTCCGACAACCAGGCGGAACAAAACAGCACCGCGCCGAACAGCAGCCCGAATCCCAGCGCGGTACGGATCTCGGTCGGATTGCGAATTTCAGGCACTACCAGTTCGGGCTGCTCGCGCAGTTTGCGCCACCAGTAGAGGGCGCCGGCGGCGCTGCAGACGAGCGCGGCTCCGAGCGCCGGCAAGAGCAGAGGCAGGATGCCGGGCGAAACCACGCCGCCAAGAACCGCCAGGCGCACCGGCACTACCAGATTGGCGCTGAGGATGACCACCGCCGCGAGCTGCAGCATCCCCGGGTCGCGCGCGTGGCGCGCGTAGACCATGCTGGTGGCGGTGCTCGAAACCAGCCCGCCGAACAGGCCGAGCAGCAGCACGCCATGGTGTCCGGCGGTAAGGCGCAGCGCGACGTAGCCGGCCAGGCTGATGCCCGAGATCAGCACCACCATGAGCCAGATCTGGTGCGGGTTGAGCGCGTTGTAGGGCCCGTAGTCCTGGTCGGGCAGCACCGGCAGAATGACGAAGCTCAACGCGGCGAACTGTAGGATCGAGAGCAGGTCCTGGCGCGTCAGGCTCTGCGACAGGCCGCGCAGTTCGGGTTTGAAGTAGAGCAGCATGGTGGTGAGCACGCCCAGCATCACCGCCAGCGTGGGATAGCCCAGCCAAATCAGCGCGCCCAGGCCATAGCACACGCACACCGCAGCCACCGAGGTGGTTCCGGGGTCGGCCGTCTCGTCGCTTTGGCGCGCGTAGGCGGCGATCATCATCAGGCCGACCAGGGCAAGACCTGCCGCCAGGATCCAGGCCGAACCGGTCTTCTCGGCGATCAGGCTGGCGAGCGTTCCCAGGAGCGCGACCAGGGCGAAGGTGCGCAGGCCGGCTTTGCTGGCGGGGTTGCGTTCGCGCTCCAGTCCTATCAGCAACCCCAGAGCCAGGCTGGTGAGAAAGGCCGGCAGCGGCGCCAAGCCGGTGGCTTCGACAAAACCGATGTTCATGCGGCGCTCTCCCACTCCTCGACGACGAGCTGCACGCTCTGCACGCCATTGTACTCGTTCACCGCCAGCCGGTAGGCGGCGCGGATGGCGGCGCCGGCCGGAGCCAGTGAATTGAAGCGTATCGCATCAAACGATTTGCCGTCCTTTTTCAGGCGCAGTTTCAGGTGCTTGTCCGCCACCACGCGCTGGCTGGCGACGGCAAAGCGGTCGCAGAACAGCGGCTGCGGGAAACCCTGTCCCCAGACCTCGCGTTCGAGCATGCGTATGGTGTCCAAATTCATGTAAGCCGATTCCAGCGGGCCGTCGGTCTCGATGCTGCGCGCGAGATCGGACGCGGCGACGAGGCCGCGCACCGTGCTTTCGAACAGTTCGCCAAACCGCGCCAGGCCTTCGCTGCGAATGGTGAGGCCCGCGGCGGCGGCGTGACCGCCGAAGCGCAGGATCAGGCCGGGCGCACGCTTGGCGACGAGATCGAGCGCGTCGCGCAGATGCAGGCCCGGGATCGATCGTCCCGATCCTTTCAGCTCGCCCGCATTGCCTGCGGCGAAAGCGATCACCGGCCGGTGCAGCCGGTCCTTGACGCGCGCCGCGAGTATGCCCACCACGCCCTGGTGCCAGGACGGATCGAACAGCGCGAGGGTGTAGGCCGCTTTTGCGTCTGGATCCGCGTCCGTACCCAAACCCGGGCCCAGGCCCTCCAGCATCGCCAGCGCCTGATCCTGCATGGTGGTTTCGATTTCGCGCCGCTCGCGGTTCAGCCGGTCCAGTTCCTGCGCGATGTTGAGTGCGCGCGCCGTGTCGTCGGTGATAAGGCACTCGATCCCCAGCGCCATGTCGGCGAGGCGCCCTGCGGCATTGAGCCGCGGCCCGGCGGCAAATCCCAGGTCGAAGCAGGACGCGCGCCGCGCCTCGCGTCCGGCCACGCGCAGCAGCGCGGCGATGCCGGCCTGCATCTTGCCTTCGCGGATACGCTTCAAACCTTGCGCCACCAGGATGCGATTGTTGCGGTCCAGCCGCACCACGTCTGCCACCGTGCCCAAGGCCACCAGATCGAGCAGCGTCGCCAGATTGAATTCTGCCTGGTCCTTGAACTGGCCGCGCCGGCGCAGCTCCACCCTGAGCGCCAGCATGACATAAAACATCACGCCTACGCCGGCGATCGCTTTGCTGGCAAAATCGCAGCCCGGTTGGTTGGGATTGACAATGCAGTTCGCCTGCGGCAGCGTGTCACCGGGCAGATGGTGGTCGGTGATCAGCGTGGCGATGCCAAGCTCGTTTGCGCGCGCAACGCCGTCGTTGCCGGCGATGCCGTTGTCCACGGTGATCAGGAGGCCGGGGCGCCGCTTCTCACGCGCGGCGAGTTCGACGATTTCCGGCGTGAGCCCGTAGCCGTACTCGAAGCGGTTGGGCACGAGGTAAGCCACGTCAGCGCCGAATGCGGAGAGGGCGTGCATGCCGACGGCGCAGGCCGTGGCGCCATCGCAGTCGTAGTCGGCGACGATCAGCAGGCGCCGCTTGGCGTCGATGGCATCAGCGAGCAGCGCCGCGGCGTGGTCGGCATGCAGCAAGCGTTCTGGCGGGATCAAGCCGGAGAATTCGTTCTCCACCTCGCTTTTGTCCAGCACGCCGCGCGCGGCATAGAGCTGCGCCAGCACCGGATGCAGGCCCTGCTGCACCAGCATGTCGCGCGTGCGTTGGGGGATTGGACGGGTGAGGATGGTTGTCATGGTCAGGCGTAATCCGCCAGAGGCTTCACCCGCCGCCAGAAGCGGCGCAGGTCGCCGCGCGTGACCTCGGCCGAAAACGCTCCCTCGGGCCCGAGCGCATGAAGGCTGAGCATGCCGATGCGCTCCTGCCTGAGCGCTTCCAACAGCGGCGCGAACCAATCGCGTTCGAGTTGCTGCATGCCTTCGCGCCAACCGTGGGCATCGCCATACTGCGCGGCGCCGCGCAGCCGGTCGAGCACGATCAGGTTGACGCCTTCGCTGGCGCTCGCGCGCAACCAATCCGCCGCGCTATCGGGAAGATCGCGCGCGGCGAGGCGCGCCGCCTGCGCCAGTCCTGCAGCGAACGGATTCCTGGACCTGACCGCATCGAAGGGCGCCGACACGGCGTCTGACAACTTTCCGCCGCCCCAGAGCCAGACGCTGTTAATCGGCACTTTGCCTGCGTTTACGCGCTCTTCGTTGACTGCATGGCCGTGCAGCAGCATCTGCACCTCGTTCAGGCGCGTGCGCCAGATCTGAGCATCGCCTCCACGCGGCAGCAAGGTGTCGATGCTCCTGCCCGCGGCTGCGGCGAGTTCCGTCGTCTCCAGTGCGGGCGCAGTCTCGGAGCGCAGATACCAGCGGTCCGGCCGCAGCGGATAAAACGTCAGGCTGTCTGCGGAAAAATGCGCGTTGAGACTGTCGCTGAGGCTCTCGGCCTCCTGCTGCGATATGGAAAACGTGCTGCTGTCGGCGAGCACCAGCCGGCCGCCTTCGAGCTTGAGGTGCACCGGATCGGCGCGGAACCAATGATGGCGGCCAGGTTCGCCGCCATCGGCGAGCAGACTATAGGGCGCGACCGGCCAGTCCTGTTGCCGCTCAACGCTGAACTGCTCGCAGAGCCAGGTTTCGAGCGACGCGGTCTGCGCCTGCCGCCGTCGGCCTTTGCTCACCAGTCGCACCAGCGCGGGGGCGTCGAGTCCGCGATAGATCTCGCGGAATTCGCGGCCGGGCCAGAACAGGTCGGGAACGAGCAGATGGCAATGCATGGCAAAGTTTATCACTGCCGCACACGGATAAGCCGGGCGCGAGTATGTCAAAATAGGCCACGGCGCATGCTAATGACTGGCACGCCATAACCACAATGACCCGACTTCCCTACGAACTATTCATCGGGCTGCGCTATACCCGCGCGCGTAATCGTGCAAGCGGCCGCAACCATTTCATCTCTTTCATCTCGCTCACCTCGATGCTCGGCATTGCGCTCGGGGTGGCGGCATTGATCACGGTGTTGTCGGTGATGAACGGCTTCCAGAACGAACTGCGCACGCGCATCCTCGGGGTGGCCTCGCACGTGCAGATCAGCGGGGCGGGCGATGTGCTCTCCGACTGGCAGGCCGTGGCCGCGCTGGCCGCCGCCAATCCGCGCGTGATTGCGGCGGCGCCCTATATCAACGTGCAGGGCATGCTCACCTTCGATGGTGCGGTGCGCGGCTCGGTCATCCGCGGCGTTCTGCCGGAGCGCGAGGACCAGGTTGCCGAGATAGGCCGCCACATGAAGGCCGGCGCGCTCAGCGCGCTCAAATCGGGCGAATTCGGCATCGTGCTCGGAGCCGAGCTTGCACGCGCGCTCGCCGTCATGGCCGGGGACAAGCTCACGCTGATCGCGCCGCAGGGGCAGGTGACACCGGCCGGCATCGTGCCGCGCCTGAAGCAATTCCGCGTGGTCGGAATTTTCGAGATCGGCATGTTCGAATACGATTCGGGCCTCGCGCTCGTCCACCTCGATGACGCGCAGAAGCTCTACCGCATGGAGGACAGGGTCTCGGGCGTGCGCCTGAAGCTGCACGACCTGTTCGAATCGCGCCAGGTGGCGCTGGCGCTGCTGCCGAAGCTCGCGGCCAATGCGTACATCAGCGACTGGACGCGCAGCCACGCCAATTTTTTCCGCGCCGTGCAAATGGAGAAGAACGTGATGTTCATCATTCTGCTCCTGATCGTCGCGGTGGCCGCGTTCAACATCGTTTCCACCCTGGTGATGGCGGTCACCGACAAGCAGCCCGACATCGCCATCCTGCGTACCCTGGGCGCCGCGCCCTCGGGCATCATGGCGGTGTTCATCGTGCAGGGCGCGCTGATCGGCGTCATCGGCACGCTGATCGGCGTCGTCGGCGGCGTGCTGCTCGCGCTCAACATCGACGTGGTGGTGCCTTTCATAGAAAGCCTGTTCAACGTGCACTTTCTGGCAAAGGACGTGTATTACATCAGCGAACTGCCCTCCGATCTGCAGGGCAGCGATGTGATCCTGATTGCCGTGGTGTCGTTCGTGCTGAGCCTGCTCGCCACGCTTTATCCGAGCTGGCGCGCATCGCGCGTGAACCCGGCCGAGGCCCTGCGCTATGAGTGACGTCGTTATCGGCTGCGCCAAGCTCGCGAAAATCTACCCGCAGGGCGTGGTCGATGTCCAGGTTTTGCTCGGCGTGGACCTGGAAGTGTGCGCCGGAGAACTGGTGTCCATCGTCGGCGCCTCGGGCTCGGGCCAAAGCACTTTGCTGCACTTGCTGGGCGGCCTGGACAGCGCGACGTCGGGCGAGGTGACCATCCTCGGCAGGCCGATGCACAGCCTCTCCGAGACGGCGCGCGGCCGGCTGCGCAACGAATCGCTCGGTTTCGTCTACCAGTTCCATCATTTACTGATGGAATTCACCGCCCTGGAAAACGTGGCCATGCCGCTGCTGATACGGCGCATGCCGGCGAAGGAAGCGCAGAGCCGCGCTGCGGCCATCCTCGAGGAAGTGGGCCTGGGCAGCCGTCTTTCGCATACCCCGGCGGAACTCTCCGGCGGCGAGCGCCAGCGCGCGGCACTGGCGCGGGCGCTGGTGACCCGGCCTGCGTGCGTGCTCGCCGACGAGCCCACCGGCAACCTCGACCGCCATACCGCGGCCCAGGTGTTCGAAATGATGCTGGAACTCAATCGAAGCCGCGGTACCAGCTTTGTCATCGTCACCCACGACCCGGGCATCGCCGCGCGCACCCAGCGCGTATTGCGGCTGCAGGATGGGGTGCTCGGTCCGGATTGAGCGGCGGAAAACTGAATTGGTGGCCAGGGTCGGAATCGAACCACCGACACACGGATTTTCAGTTGTTGTTTACGGTGTAAATCGCTGTACTAACGGCCCGCCCTCGCTCGTAGAAGCTCGGCAAGACTCGCCGCGCGTCCTACATTTTCCCTACGTTCTCAGCCTGACTTTCATCGCTGTGTAAACGCGCCGTTTCCGTTTGCCTTTGCCTACTCAAATTGCCGCACGCCAATGCTGGGTTCAATGCCGTCTAAAGCCTCCTTTTGCATTCACCAGCCTCGATAACATCAACACCTAGCTCGGCATGAATTCTAGCTCTCTTAGGAACCGGAAAATCGTAAGCGATCAATAGACCACGTTCTTCCGCGGGTGGTGTGATTCGCGTATACCTGAGCACGAATCGCAGCATGGCTTGAGGTGTGCGCCCGGCATCGCGGGCGAGCTTCTCCAGGCGGCGCTGTTGCGCTTTGGTGAGCGCTGGCTGGGGCATGCGGGGTACTCCTCCGGTAACAAGCACTTGAGTTGCAGCACCGGCCCGCAACGCGCCGATGGTCAACACGGGTTGTGGGGACGCCTACCAAGGTCGGAACCACGGGGTCGGGATTCAAATCCCGTCGGGCGCACCGCGGGGGAGGAAATTTGACCTTTGGATCGTATGGTGGGACAATCCCACCATGATTCTGACCCTTGATGCCAAGCGCCGCCTGACTGTCCCCGCGGGTCTCGCCCCGGCTTCGCCCGGGGATGTCTTCGATGCCCGGTTCGATGCTGAAGAGAACGAGCTCGTGTTCCGCCGTATCGCGGGCGCAGGCGACTGGCTTGCCGTGCTGAGTGAGTGTCCGGTGAGCATGGACGATCTGCCGCGTCGCCGGAGGGAGCCCGCGAGGCGCCGCCGGATTTGAACTGGCTGCTTGATACCGATGTCATCTGCCAGCCGGCCAAGCGCCATGGGGACGCCCGCGTGGTCGCTTGGCTGCACCAGGAGCGCGACCGGTGCTTCACCAGCGCCATCGTCATCGCTCAACTCGCGTACTGGGTGCGGTCGAAGGAGGGTCGTCAACGCCGCGATTTGCAGGATTGGCTGAGAAGGCTGGTGGACGCACTCGGCGGTCGCATTCTCGGTTTCAACGTCTCGGTCGCCCATGTCTGGGCCGATCAGGAGCACCTGCTGGAAAAGCGCGGGCAGCGCATGCCCGTGGAAGACGGCTACATCGCCGCCACCGCACGGCGTCACGGTCTGACGATCGCGACGGGAAACGACCAGGATTTCCGCCGGCCAGGCTTGAAGGTCTTCAATCCGTTCAAGGAACTACCTCCGGTCTGAAGCTGCGCGAAGCAATGAAGGCGATGCTCAACGGAAATGGAATCCAGGAGATCGACATGAAGGCACCGATGAAGGCCAAGCGTGCGCCCAAACGCGAGCGGGTGATCCGTTTGTCCGGCGCCGATGCGGCGTTTCTGATGACATTGCTGGAGAAGCCACCGGCGCCGAATGCAAGGCTGCGTAAGGCGTTCCAGACCTACAAGAAGAAGACGCTCGATGCTGAGGATTCGACCTTCAACTGGTAATCCGGTAATTCACCGCGTGCCCGGTGTTCGGAATAGGGTACCGGCGCACGCCTGAGGTGGCGGTCGGCTCGTCAGGCGCGCCTGAACAGCGCAAGGAACCCGCCCGCGAGCACGAACAGCGCGCCGAAGCCGCGATTCATCCAGCGGATCTGGCGCGGCTCGCGCAGCAGCCGCAGCACGCGCGCGGCGAATAACGCATAGCCGCTCATGACGATGATGTCGACCACGGCGAGCGTGGCCATGCACACCAGGTACTGCGGCAGCGGCGGCGCATGCGGGTCGATGAACTGCGGCAGCACCGCCAGCAGGAAAATCGTGGCCTTGGGATTGCTCGCGTTCACCAGGAAGCCTTGCACGAACAGGGCGCGCGGCGTACCCGCCGCGGTGTCCGTGTTTTCCAGATGAATGGGCTGGGCTTCGGCGCGGAACTGTTGCCAGCCCAGATAGCAGAGATAGGCCACGCCGAATCCCTTGACCAGGTCGAAGGCCAGCGTCGAGGCGGCGAGCAGCGCGCCCAGGCCGATGCCGACCACGATCAGTTGCAGTGCGATGCCCAACTGCATGCCGGCGATGTTCGGCAGCGAGCGCCGATAGCCGTAGCGCATGCCGCTTGCCATGCAGGAAATGGCGCCGGCGCCGGGCGAGAGGCTGATCAGTATCGCGGCGACGATGAAAGCCAGCCAGACCTGCAGGCTCATTTCGCTCCTTGTTCCCTGCTCATGTTGCCTTCGCCCCTAAGCTTCGTTCCAGCGACTTGCGCCCTTCGGGTGTCGTCATCACTACCAGAGTGTTGCCCGGGCCGATGAAATAGTCGTCTGCGGGATTGAACTCCCACTGGTCCTGGGCGCGCACCGCCAGCAGAACGAACGCGCGCCGGTTCAGTTTCAGTCCGCCGATCGTATTGGCGCCAAAGCCCTCGGGGATATGCACTTCTTCCACCCGCAACGCGTTGTCCGCGCGCAGCATCTCGTCGAGGAAGCTCACCACCTGCGGCCGCACCATCGAGGAGACGATGCGCATGCCGCCGGTGAAATCGGGAGAAACGATGGCGTCGGCGCCGACCTTGCGTATCTTGTCGATGTAGTTGACCTCGTGGCAGCGCGCCACCACGCGCGCCTCCGGGTTGAGCAGCTTGGCCGAGAGCGTGATCACCAGGTTCTTGCTGTCGTCCCCGGTAACCGCGAACACGCCTGCGGCGTGCTCGATGCCGGCTTCGATCAGCGCGTTGTCCTCGCTGCTGTCGGCGTGGGTGCACAGGGTGTCGGGATGTCGCTCCAGATAGAGCTCCATCGCCTCTTTGCCGCTCTCGATGACGACGTAGGGGCGTCCGGTGACATCGAGCTCGTGCGCGACGTTGGTGCCGACGCGGCCGATGCCGCAGATAATGTAATGCTTGCGCAGTGCCTGGATTTGTTTTTGCATTCTCCGCCTCCGTATTGCCTGGTTCATGTCGCCTTCGAGGATAAAGGCGGTGAGTGTGGATATCATGTAGGTGGCTACGCCTATGCCGACCAGGCCGATGACCATGGTGAATACGCGCCCGCCGGGGGAATGGCTGAGATCGATGATTTCGCCGTAGCCGATGGTGGCGACGGTGATGAAGGTCATGTACAGGCAGTCTAGCCAGGAAGCCTGCGGTCCGCCGATGATCTTGTAGCCGACTGTGCCGACGAGGCTGACCGCGGCCAGCGCCAGCGCCGGCGGGACAAAACGATGGAACACTCGCTGCGCGGTGATTTCAGCGTCCATGTTGGCTGCGCCGTTGCCGGCGTTGGCGCCACGCGCGGACCACGTACGCGCGCCAGCCGATCTGCACGCAAGCGTAACCGAGGGCGGCAAGGCCCAGCGCCAGGACCACCAGGCCGACGGCGAGCGGCGTGCCCATGGACAGCACCCAGCCCAGGAAAGCGTCGAGCGACGCACCCAAGCGCGACCACTCCATTTCGGGCGGCGGGCTGAGCGGCGCGCCTTCACCGCCCATGATCAATCGGCCGATCAGGTAGGCGAGCAGGTACAGCGGGCCGATGGTGAAGGGATTGGTGTACAGCGTGGTGGCAAGCGCCACCGGCAGGTTGACTCGCAGCGGTACGGCAAGCAGCGCCGCGGCCAGCATCTGCAACGGGCCGGGGACCAGGCCGGAAAACATTCCCACCGCCACGCCGCCCGCCACCGAGTGGCGGTTCAGATGCCACAGGTTGGGGTGGCGCAGAAAACCGCCGAAGCGCGCGAGGTGCTTGTTATCGCGCACGCTCTCGTGGCTGGGCAGATATTTTCGGAAGAACTTGCGTGGCATCGGAGCGGCAGTCGAAATCATTGTTTCCATGCTGCAATTGTAAGGCAATTCAACCGCAACCATGTTCGTTCGTTAAGCTTCGATGAGATTCAATATCATCAGTTTTGCCCTGGGCGTGTGCCTGTTGCAGCAGCAGCCGCAATTGCCGCCGCTTGTGTGGGCTTTGCTGCTGGTGCCGGTCCTGGTTTTATGGTGGCGCTTGAGTCCGCGCGCCGCGGATGGCCGCGGCGCGAAGCTCACCGCCATGCTGCTGGCGAAC
>JACRAS010000050.1 GCA_016234705.1 Betaproteobacteria bacterium
CGAGGTGATCGGAAAGCCGGTGAGCTTGACCAGCTCGCGCAGCAGATCGCTTGCCGCCTTGCCGGAATTGACCACGCCGCCGCCGGTATAGAACAGCGGGCGCTTGGCATGCGCCATCAACTCGATGGCGGCCTTGATCTTGTCCATGTCGCCCTTGAGCTTGGGCTTGTAGCCGGTGTGCGGAAAATCCTTCGGCTTGAAGTAGACACCCTTGGCGAACTGCACGTCCTTCGGAATGTCGACCACTACCGGCCCCGGCCGTCCGGTCGAGGCGATGTGGAACGCCTCGTGCAGAATACGCGGCAGATCTTCGATGCGCTTGACTAGATAATTATGCTTGGTGCACGGCCGCGTAATGCCGACCGTGTCCGCTTCCTGGAAGGCATCGTTGCCGATCAGATGCGTCGGCACCTGGCCGGTGAAGCAGACGATCGGGATCGAGTCGCAGAGCGCGTCGGCGAGACCGGTCACCGCATTGGTCGCGCCCGGGCCAGAGGTGACCAGCACGCAGCCGACCTTGCCGGTCGAGCGCGCATAGCCTTCCGCCGCATGCACGGCGCCCTGCTCGTGTCGCACCAGGATGTGCTGCACCTGGTTCTGCGCAAAGATGGCATCGTAGATCGGCAGCACCGCGCCACCCGGATAGCCGAAAATGTGCTGCACGCCTTGGTCGGCGAGCGCCTGGATCACCATTTCGGCGCCGGTCATTTCTTGTGTCATGCTCATCGTCCTTTTCGCCGTTCTACTCGCTCATGCCATCAATAAAAAAGGCCCGTAACGGGCCATGTCCGGACGCTTCCCTCGGCTGGCCCGCTCAGGGCTGCCCAGGCTGCGCCCGAACCAGTACGACTACCCTCGCTTGCGTCTTTTGGGTAATTTTATTGCGCAACATCGTGTCCGTCCGTACTTTCGTTGCGCGGTTTATAGGGGTGGCGAAACGTCCGGTCAAGCCTATTTTGCCTGCAAATTTGCAGACGAGAGGCCCAAGAGCTGGCTTTCGAGCGCTTTCTGCGCCTCCTCCGGCGCGACCTGCGGCCAGTCCTTCATCTGGTTGCGAAACCAGGTGACCTGACGCTTGGCGTAGCGGCGGGTGTCCATGATGCTGCCTGCCGCCGCCTCGTCGAGCGACAACTCGCCATTGAGATGGCGGATCAGCCAGGGCACGCCATGCGCCTTCATCGCCGGCAGCAAGGGATCGAGCTGGCGCGAGCCAAGCGCCCAACTGGCTCGGATGCTCGCACTGGCGACGCGCCTTCTAGCAAACGGCAGAGCCGGCGCGCCGGGCGTACAACAACAGTTCGGCCGGCACCAATAAAGCCGGCTGGGCGAGGAACTCGGCAACCGTTTCCGCGACAATGTCAGGATAGCAGGCGCGCCAATGCTCGAGCCCATGCAGCGCGCCTTCCTGGCATGCGCAATGCGGGATGGCGAGCGTCTTGCGCATGACGTCAAGGCAAGCGAGATCGTGCTCGCGTGCACCGTCGCCGCGCGGACCGAGCGGGCAGATGTCCCAAAACATGTAGCAAATGCGGTTGGCGAGATTGGCCGGCTGCGTGCCGTGATTAAGATGGCTCAAGTGCAGCGCACAGATTTTCTGCAACAGGCGCTCATAGAGATTTGCGATCGCATCGATCGCGCGCTTGCGTTCAGGCCATTCAATCGCCGGATCGGTGAGCGCGAACAGATGGCTTGAGCAGGACGGATCAACCAGCAGCCACAGGCCCTGGCCGATCTGATTGGGGCTAAAGCGGCCGATAAGAACCTCGGGCGCGCTGAACAGGCGGGTGAGGTAAGCAAACGTCGTGCGCGGATTGGCTTCGGCATCCCAATGCTCGGCGCCGGCTGTGAAATACCACGGCTGTTGCGCGCCGTAGGCCACCGGGTGATCGAACACCCAACGCAGCCATTGATCGAAATCGTCTTTCATAACCGTTGCGGACATGCCATCGGCGAGCCGGGACCCGCTCCCGACCTGTCGATACGACAAACGCTAACCAAACGGCAACCGGTGCTATTGATCGAGCTTGGCCTGGCAAGCATCGATCGCATTCTGAACCGCGATTATCGCCTGATCATGGCCTGGATCGGAATTGCTGAAACACTCCGACACGTTCTGGCGCGCCGCCAGGCAATTCTGATTGATCGTCAGCCGCCGGCGCAATTCGACTTTGTTGTTGGCATTGATGGCGGCGCAGGAGCGCTGCACGTCGCAGGTCGGATGGACGCGGGCCTGCAGCTGCCGGCACACGGCCGGGGTGCACACATCGGCATTGGCGCATTGCGCGTAGGCGGAGGCTGAGAGCAGTGGCGAGAGCGATAGCGCGACGATCGCCGCGGTGAGGATTGACGCTGACCGTGACATTGGATTTCTCCTGACATTCTGCAAAAGGGACGCGAGGCACTGGCGCCTCGCTGTGAATATTGGCGGGCTACTGCTCGTCGCCGTTCCAGGCCACCTTCGAGGTGATGCCGACGATCTGCGCCTGCTGGTTGTCGGGCGCGTTGAAGGTGACGGTGGTCGTAACTGCGTCACCTTCCGGCTGCAGCGAGGCCATGCCGTCGACGTTGAACCGGAAGCCCATCAGATCGAGATAGGAGATGGCGGCGTCGGCGTTGGCCTGGATCTGCTGCTTGAACACCTGCGTCGAGGTGGTGAGTTTGATCATCGGCCGGAACATCACGAAGATGACGTCGGGGACCAGGTGCAGCGAGCCGTTGAGCCCGAAGAACATGTCCGGCGTCCAGGCCGAGCCCTCGACGATCTTGGTCTGCGGCGACACCAGCGTATCGTCGAACCATTGCCCGCGATTGATCTTGTAGCTGTTCATGCCGACGGCGCAGATGCGCAGCTTGTACTGGCTGTCGGAGATGATGCGTGAGGTATTGACCTCGACCGAGGCCGAGGTGCCCCAGCAGTCGGAATGCACCACGGTGGTGTAGGTGGTCCGCCACGGCGAGGTGATGGTGTCGCTGCCGGTGATGGTGACGTCGAAGTCGTATTGGCCGGCCGGGCGGGCGGTCCACCGGCCGACATCGCCGGCCAGATCGCCGCCGATGGTTGTGAGCGGCACAGCTTGAGTGGCGCCGCCCTCGCTGATGTTCATGGTCTGCGCCCACGGACTGACCGCGGCCTGGGCGAGCGCGAGCGGCCCATCGAGCGCCTTGAGAACGTTGGCCTGGGTGCTGGCAAAGTCGCCACGCCGGGCCTGCAACTCATCGAGCTGCTGACGGAAGTTTAATCCGCCGAATGGATCGAGAAGCCATTGCGTGAATGTTTCTTGCGTGCCCGGATTATTGGCGACGAAAACTTTGTAGCTGCCTTGCGCCTGGCTGGTCAGCGACTGGATCTGATTGTCGAGCGCCGCAATCTGGATCACGCAATTGCGGTAGCGTGCATTGTCCGAACCTTGCGTCGGGTCGATCGACAGCACCAGATCGCGATAGGCATTGGCAAAGCCGCCGCCGGGAATGAAGAAGCCGTCGAGCCCGACTGAGGTTGAATTCGCCAGTTCGAACGCATTGGCATCGCCGCCGGTGATCCACTGCGCCTGCATCGGCGTGTTCATGAACTGGAAATTGGTGGTGGTGCCGTTGGCATCGGCGATGCCGGGATACCGCTTCGCCAGGGCGCTGTAGAAATAATCGAATTGGGTTGTTGATCCGCCTAAAGCCATGGCCTTGCTCCTCGGTTGAGCTGCAGCCTTGCTCCGGTGCCGGGTCGGTCTGGCGTTACGCGACATGGACTAAGCTGCACTTTTTTGATATACATACTTAAAGTTGTATGCAGTTCGGACCTTGGATCAGCCGGAATTTTTTGGAAATACCTCCGATGGCGTAGTGCCGATGCCGAGCGCGCGGGCGGCGTCGATCAGCTCCGCCATGCTGTGCGCGCCGAGCTTGCGCATGACGTTCTCGCGATGCTTGCGCACCGTGAGCGGACTGATGTCCAACCGGCGGGCGATTTCCTTGCTGGTGAGTCCGGCCACCACCAGCGCAACGACTTGCGTCTCACGCGGCCGGAGCCCACTGGACACGCGCGGGAAAAAAAGCCGGGCTCCTGCGGCGCCGCGCCGCGCGCGATCTCGACGGCATATGAAATCAGCGCAACGGCGGAGCGCAAACCCAATTTCCGCATCATGCTGGCGCGATGCTTGCGCACGGTGAACTCGGAAATGCCGAGCGCTTGCGCGATCGCCTTGCCGCGCAGACCCCGGCCGATCTGCGCCAAGATTTCCTCTTCTCTCCTGCTGAGACGCGACATGTGCTCTCGCTCAACGGCGCGCCTTTCCCGCGCACGGGTAAGTCGTCACCACCCACCGATGCTCTACTTTAAATTGTATAATAGTTAATTACAGCTTTTAGGATTTAAGGTATTCCGGCACACTGAAGCAGCGCGCGCAGAATCCAGATGAAAGCAGCAGAACACGGCTCTGGATGCCGGGTTCGCGTACTACGCACGCGCCCTGGAATGACGATGGCGTTCGCAGCATCCACTTCAACGAGGGATAAAATTAGCCTGCGAGCTGGCTTTCGATGGCTTTCAGCGCCGCTTCCGGGCCCGCCCACGGCCAGTCCTTCATCTGGTTGCGAAACCAGGTGTGCTGACGCTTGGCGTAGCGGCGGGTGTCCATGATGCTGCCTTCCGCCGCCTCGTCGAGCGAGATTTCACCGTTGAGATGGCGGATCAGCCAGGGCACGCCATGCGCCTTCATCGCCGGCAGCAAGGGATCGAGCTGGCGCTGGCTAAGCGCCCGCACCTCCTCGAGCGCACCGGCGCTGAGCATGGCGGCAAAACGCGTTTCAATGCGCGCCACCAATTGCTTGCGCTCGCAGGTGAGGAAAATCTTGGCCGCGCGTGCCGGATCGACCAGCGCCGGTTGCCCGTCGCGGTGCCAATCGGTGAGCGAGCGCCCGGTCGCCAGCATCACCTCAAGCGCGCGGGCGATGCGCGAGCGATCGAGCGGCATCAGCCGATGCGCCGTCGCCGGGTCGCGCTCCACCAATTCGGCGTACAGCGGCGCCACGCCTTCGCTCTGCAGCCGGCCGCGCACTTTTTCCCTGATCTCGGCCGGGATCGGCGGCACGGCG
>JACRAS010000051.1 GCA_016234705.1 Betaproteobacteria bacterium
ACTGCTCCTTCATCCACTGGTACAACTCCTGGTTGGTGAACTTGTCCTTCAGGAAAAGCTCCACTTCTTTCGCGTCTTCGATCTGCTGCTTGTGGTTTTCCAGTTCTTTTTCGGCGATCTGGATGCGGATGTCGGCCGAGGTGATCTGCTTGTCGAGTTGGATGATCTCCTTTGCCGCGAGGTTCGCCTGCAAGGTCCAGTCCTGTTCCCTGCGGATGTACGATGCGATTTTCGATGACTTTGCCGCGGCCAATGAATTCAGCTGACTCGAGGTAGCGAACATCTTGGCCACTGATCCGGCGTACCAACCCAATGCGCGTCCGCCAAAACTTCCTCCCGCACCAACGCCCACGGGCGTTCCTTCGGCATCAAATTCCGGGATGAGTCCCATAAATCCAGCCACCAATTCTGCCGCCAAGTTGGAGGACAAGTCCCTTGAGGCCTGCTCACTCAGACTGATGTCACTCGCCTCTCTCTGGATCAGCTTGACCGTACTTTCATCGCTTTCTACCACCGCATCTTCCAGACCAGCTCCGAGGTTTTCAAGATTTCCAACGCTGGTATCTGCTGGAAGTTGACTGTCCGATGTTAGTGTGGCCTCGATAGGTGGTTCCGCCGAAACGGTGACAGTTTCTCCGAAAAGGTCGGCGTAGTGCTTCAAACGGAACTCAGCCGTTTCCCGCGCCTTCTGCAGGTTTTCCTTGTTGACCTTGGCGTCGAGCACCTGCCGCTCCCTGATCCCCGTCACCAGCTCCAGCATGCTGGTTTCCTGCGATGCGCGCAGGCGGCTCAGTTCCTCGCCGTCTTTCTTTTCCAGCGCGGCCAGCAGCGCGGCGCCAAGCGCCTTCACGTCCCCGCAGAACTCGTTCGCCTTTTGGACAAGATACGCAAAGCGATAAATCGGCGGCGGGCTGCTGAGATCGGCCAGGATGCTGCCGAGACTCAGGCCCTGCGACGCCGCCTGTATCAGCGCATCCGGGCTGATTGGCGGTGAGAACAGAGCGAGCTTGCGCTCCACGCCATCGATGTTCTGGCAGTGACGTATCTTGAACAGGCGGTCGGCTACCGTGTCCCAATATTCGAGCAAATTCTCGTTCGAAGGTATGCAGAAGTACAAGGCCGATCCAACGCCCAGCATACTGGTACCCGTCGACTCGTCGCTGGAACTGACCCCGCTGCTGTACGGAAAAGCATTCTCGAGCGCCACCAGCGCGTTGGAGAAAGCGTCCCAGCTATCCTTAAGGCTATAGTACGACTCGGCTTTGATTTCCCCTCGTTTGGGAACGAACTCGGGATAAGGCCCCAGGATGTGGTTGGCGATCACGTAAATCTGCAGGGCCTCGTTGACGCTTTCCATCGTATCCTGCCGGAACAGGGAGTCGCCCCAGGCGATGAGGTTGTCCACGTACTTCATCACCACGTGCTTCATGTAGGCGAGCGGCCGGTTGCCCGCCACCAGGTGCGGATCGAATGGGTTGTCGCGCCACTCGGATACATTTTGGGACAACACAGAGTTTTCCGGGTCGTAGTCCGCGCTCGACGGGTCGGATTCCCGATTCAACTGCCTGAACATGGTTTCCAGGCTTTCGGCATCGGCTGTCTTGAAGGGCAACACCTGCCAATAGCGAGAAGCGCCGCTTCCTTCGGCATCGGTCGTCGGGTCGAAGATGTAGTGAAACCACTTCATCGCCTCTTCGTACTTGCCGTTCTTGCTCAGCCGGGTGGCGATATAGAGCGGGGCGTGAAAGAACAGCTCCCAGTTGTAGAGGCTATTGGCACCATAGACGTCGAAGCACACATTCTCCTTGTAGTAGGTTCGCTCCGCGAAGTCGGAGGGCTGTTGAACCAACCCCTGCGAGAAATTGGGGTCGTACTCGTCCACAAACGTACCTGCGTCCGGGTCAGTTATCGTATCGCCTTCGATCGTCGTGTCGCTTTCCATCAACCCGGACAAGCCATCCCGGTTGAGGTTCGTTACAAACTGGCTGGAATAGGGATGATAGAAAGTATGGAACTCCAGGCCCTTGTCGTCGGATCTGGTCAACTTACTGATTTGCAGATTCGCCTTTGCATAGTTCTGTGACCCGCTAAACGCCTGCCCAGCAGGCGCCATTTCGATGGCGTATTCCGCCGGAGACGAGACCGTACTCGCGGCCCCAACCGATCCATAAATGCCTGTTGCTTGTATTGACGAGCTGGATGACGGCGCCTTGATGTTGTATGCCCTGTCGTTCCCCGATTCCGGAATGTAGGGTTTGAACTCTTCAGGGTGGGTGAGCGCCTTGATTATCTTGATATCGACGGGACGCACGAAGTAGGTTCGGTAGGCGTCACTGAAGAAGAACGGCTCATCGAGGGTAATATCCAGGCCCTTTAAAGTATCTATGGGTAGGAGTTTATGATCGGTCTGGTTTTGGAAATAGACATCATCGAGCAATTCGAGCGTTGAATTGGCCGCGCGCCTGGAAAATGCATAGTCGTAGATCGACTCATCTTCTGTCGACCAAGGGTTAATAAGCAACAGCCTGGGAACCCGAACCGGCGACTGAATATCCGAAAGGACAAACGCGCGCTTGTAGCCGTACTGATTGGACGCGTCCGTAAGCGCGATAGCCAGTTCTTGGTTGGCCGCTGAAATGCTCGCGGTAAACAGCAAATCCTTCTCGCTGGCACTGTCATCGGCGGGGATTTCCTTGATGAATTCCTTGGATATCTGTTTCGGGCTCCACTTGCCGTCCACGTGCTCGCTCCACGCCAGCCTGATTTCCCAATACCGTGTCGCCTCCAGCGCCGTAATTGGGCCGTCGAAGGCGCCGGCGACGGTTTGGCCCTCACCGCGTGACGGCGTTTCCTGTTTTTCTATGAACTCAGGCCAGAACAGGAAAAGTCTCTTCTTCCAGACCACGGGGATCAGATGCACACCGCTGTCGTCGCCATTTTCCACGCTGCGTATGTCGAGCTGCGCCCTCTCCCAAGCACTCCATTTTTCGTATTCGTTCCAGGTGCGGTAGAAGAACTTGTAGGGCGCATTGTGGGTGCGGGCGAAGACATGCAGATACTTCAGGCCGCTGCCCTCAGCGTCGCCGTCGTCGTAATTCTCCCGGTGCATGCCGCACACTTCCAGGTTGGCTACCTCGTTGAGGCTGGTGAGATAGTTCCGGAATGCCTGCTCGACGCTGCGGTCGGTGATGTCGTTCTGGACCAGGTACGACTCCAGATCCTTGAAGAATTCGCTGCGGTCGTTGCGCCACTCCGGTTCGAGCCAGTTTTCCGGGAACAGGAACACTTTCCTGTTCGCCTCCCAGACGCGGTAATTCTTCATCCATTCCCAACGATCCCTGTCGATGCTGGTCGGCGAGACGCCTGCTTCCGAACCGTCTCCAGATGTCTCTTTTTCCAGGTTCAGGAGACAGCGGTTGATGAACATCTGTACCGAGGAATTGGCCTGGACGATGCGCGAGGTGTCCATGCAGGCGCCCATCTGCACGTCGATGAGGAAATACTCGAACAGCCCGTCGGCATCAAGATCCATGTTGCGTTTTTCAGCCCATTGCTGAATCTCCGGTCGCATCAGCAAATAAGCGATCAGCGCCTGCTTTTGATTTTCCCGGAGTTTGTCGCTCAGGTCACCGGCCACCTCCAGCCAGTCCTCATCTTCATATTTCGCTTTCACCGCGTCTTGCAGCAATTGGGCGGTGGTGTTGAGCTTGTCGAAGTCCAATTCGGCGGTACCCCACTCCTTGACGGTTTTGGCGGAAATACCTGTTTTCGCGACGATGTGCATTACGTCATAAAGCCGGTTAAGCGCGATCTCGTTTTTGAAATCATCGACGCCCAACGAGAAGCCTGGATCGGCACCGATGAGATACGCCAGGCTTGCTTCATCCCATGCGGTTGCGAGGTACAGCATCTCGGTCAGATCTTCAACCGCGGGCGAGGGGTCGGCCCTATTAGCCAAAGCGAAGACATCCGTGAGCAGCGCCTGGGCCTGGGGTACGGCATCTCTCAGGGTGGTGTAGTCGCGCATGTGTTTCCAATGATCCACCGTGAGCGCCTTGAAAGCGATGTTGCCGAAATCCGTATTGAAGGAGACGAAGTGGTCGAGCTCGGTTTCGCTGATCTCGAATCCGGCGATGAACTTAGCTGCCCGGTGCAACACGGTGACTTTCGCCGCGAAATCCTCGACTATTGTTGCAGGATAAGCGACGGATGCCGGAATGATCTCGAGCGCCGTGGTGGCCGTTTTCCAGTACAGCCTGATACCCGCATTCTGTGAAGTTTCGGCGTACTCCAGCGTCAACAGGTGCATTTGCGCGGCGTTGAGCTCGGCCACCTCATCCCATGAGGTACTCGTGTCCGCGGCCGTCTTCTTCAGCAGGAGCGCACCATCGAGGTAGAGGTTGAAGACGTCGTCCGCATCTTCCACTTCCACCACCAAGCCGTATTCCCCGCTTGCGGGCGCTGCAATATAGGCGCTCCACCGCGCGCTGAAGTTATCGGCAGGAACGGAGGCGTTGGGTGCCTGGTCTGCCCATGAAAAATCGATCGTACTTGGCGTGCGTTCCGTACTTTCCGTGCCTTCCGGAATAGCGATGGCCCAACTGGCGTCACTGAAATAGCTGGCCGAAAATCCTTCGGTTGAAAGGGCGGCGACAAGTGCACCAACTGGGTTATCCTCTTCGTTTTCGTCCTCGGGCTCGGCCACTAGCAAGGCCGTGGCCTCTTCGCTGAGGCCGATGAGCGAAGCGAGGTAGCGTGTGATCGCGTCCCGCTGTAGCCTGGGTTTCAGAATGTCAAGGAACTTCTCATAGACGTAGCGGAAGTATCCCTCGAGGGTTGCCGCCGTGGCCGCGGCGGCATGGTCAACGAACGCGGCAGGATCGCTGAAGACCCCGCCGAAGTTGTCGCTGATGAAGGTTTCAGGCGCCGTGTATAGTTCATCGATGGCCGCCTCGAAATTGGCGTTGTTACCGGAGAGCCCCTTGAGCACGCTGCGCTCGTCGTCCGACATGATCCCGGCACAGGTCAGCCTACCGCTGTCCATGGCATAGGTATATTTCCCGGCCAAGTCGTCGGAGATGGTCACGACCAAGTCTTTGTCAGTGACCGTTTCAAAAGAGGCAGTGCCCTCTATGATCTGCATGAACCTGCTGACCGTTTCCGGCTGGAACGTCAGTGAGAGCTTTGCCGTGATGACTTCGGAGGTCAAAGGCGTGGCAGGCTCATCCGGATGATCCTGCTCGATTGCCGCAAAGGCCTCCCGGATTACCTTTACCGTTTCGAGGACGTCGGCTGCATCGAGGCCGATGTTCGAGTCTGCAGGAAGCGTGCCCTCCAAAATGTACTCCAGCGTCGAAGATTTGAAGCCCGCATCCTTGGTCGATGCTGCCAATTCATAGAAATCGTAAGTGTCGGCTGGGGAAACGTTCGTGAACTCTTCGTCTTGAATATTCCATGTGCTGAAAGGCGAGGCGTCGAAAACAGCGATCAACTTGCACAAGTCGGCGACC
The DNA here is from genome assembly GCA_016234705.1 of Betaproteobacteria bacterium. Classification (GTDB taxonomy): domain Bacteria; phylum Pseudomonadota; class Gammaproteobacteria; order Burkholderiales; family SG8-39; genus 2-12-FULL-64-23. The sequence goes on from JACRAS010000051.1 coordinate 5,511, forward strand.
TTCATGCCCAGCCCCTTTGCCAACACTGCATGCCGGTAGATGGTGCTGAGGTTTTGAAGGTTGAGAATGTCAGTGTCGATATCGAGCTGGCGGGGACTGCCGCCGTCGATTACTTCGGCCACTTCCAGAATGGCGGTCAACTCTTCTTCCGTGATCCTGAAAGCAGCAAGAATCGCCGGCTTGTGGGGAGCCAGAGTCTCCGCCTTGCTCCGAAGATACTCGCCCCAGGCATCCGCTTCGAAAGCGGCGTCTAGCTTCCGTACCGATTTGCTCAGAAACAGTTTCTTGTAGAGCGAGTCGTCTCCGTAGGTATCGATGCTTCCCCACAGCACGGCCAATTGGTTGAGCGGCCGCTTGGAAGCGGTATATAACAGGGATGCCGACTCGAGCTTGCCGATCGTCTCCGCGGTGATGTCATCCGCGCCCAGAGCGGCAAGCACGAGGTCCGTCTCGTGTATGCTCCACCCGAGTTTCTTCCACAGGCGGATGAATCGGTGGATTTTCGACCAGGTGTCACTCGATATCCCGGAGTGCAAAGACGCCTCGTAAATGCTTTCGATGGTCTTGAGCTGCGTGGTGTCCAGCTCACATTTCGACTCAGCTTGATAAAGCGTGATGACCTGGCGGAACTTGCCAAAATGGTCCGCGACCCATAGTTGAAATTCACTGGCGGCGACGCTGGATTCTTCCTCGCTGTTATGGGCGTTCAGTGCCGCCACAATGGGATCAGTGTCATCGTCGGGGTCGAGCGTGTGCGTTCCTGCGGCGATTGCCTTGAGTTCTGTATAAAAAGTAGCGGCATCGATTGACGCATAGGAAAGGATATCTTCGAGAAAATCCAGCGTACCCTGGTATGGGTTAATGAACAGGGTTTTGACCAGTTCCACCAAATCGGTGTACGCGACGCCAGAGCGCTTGAGGAATTCGCGAACGGCGCTCATGTTTTCCAGCTCCGCTTCCGTGGTATAGCCAAAATACTCATAGAGCTGGGCAGTTTCGGCAATGCCCCCGAAGTCCTCTCCAGTGAGTATGAGGTACTCCTCCTGAGAGATCGTCAGCGCTTCGGCTTCGAGAGCCCGGGAGGTCGAGGCCGCCGCCTGGGGATTCATCGCCTTCATCGCCTCGTAGCGGCTAACGCCCAGGTGATCGCTGTAGGTTCGGATGGCGTCGAGCGGCTGGTGGTAGGGGAGCGTAAACGGATACTTTGCGTCCTTCAGCTTCTCATATGCGTCGGGACTGAAGTTCTGCGGATTGGCCCGCAGCTCTTCGGCCGTCGCCTCGCCGGTGTCGTATCCCTCGAAATTCGCGAGCGCCCCGTCGTTGGCGACGTAATACTCCATCACCTCGTTCGCCAGATCGATGTACGGGATGATGGTGTTGGTGTTCTCGCAGGTGAGCGGCAGGCGCAGCAGATCCGGCCGGCGTTCCGCGAGGATATCGAGCGGCGTCTTCTCTACGCCGTTTGCTTCGCTCAGCGACAGGAACCGGAGCAGATCAACCAGATATGCCGCCGCGCTATAGACCGAGCGGCATTGCTCGCACTCGCATATGTCGGGGCTGCCGAAAAGGTCCGAATAGTTCGGCACCTTGCTATTGATGGTCTCCATGACCGCCTGGTATTCGCTGGCCCCCATGGCATAGGCGGGGGTCAGCGCGTGCGAATATTCCATCAGATGCATGGCGGTCATTTCGGCGCGGGTGCTGATCTGCGAGGCACGCTGGTGAACCGCGTACGCCGCGCTCTCGCCGCCCAGGCGGTCCGCGTAGGTCTTGATAAAGCTCTTGCGCGGAATATTGGCGATCGAATAGGCGGAATGCAGCTTGTTTCCGATCAATGCCGTCATGGCTTCGGGCGTGGTGCTGACCTGGAACACGCGCTGGATTTTCAGCAGTTCGCTTTTCACCTCGTCGAAGTCTTCCGCGGCCGCCGCCTTGATCTGCTCGTCGAAATCATCGATGCGCGAGCCGGCAATATTGAACTGCGCGTTCTGCGAGAGAAAAGCTCCTATCTCTTTTGACACCTTGCTCTTTTCGATGCCCAGCTGGTTCTTGTCGACCATCCTCGCGATGCGCTGAGTCGGAAACGCCGCGTTGAGCAGGTTTTGCATCAGGTCGGCATACACGCCGGCCTTCTCCTCGTCATCCGCGCCCGCGACGAATTCGGGCACCCCTGTTTTCTTGATGACCTCGAGCCAGTCGTCTTTTTCGAGATCGAGCAACTGATGGGCGGAATCGATTTTTCTGGCGACTTGCAGCTCATTCACCAATGCCTGGTGGTTTCCGCTCAGCAGCGTGAGTTGCTGCGCCAGAAGCAGCCCGGAGACGAGCGCAGGGTCGTCCTTGAATTCCGGCTGGGCGGGAAGGTGTTCGCTCCAGAATTCGCGGAAGTCGCCGCCTTTGAAACTGCCGAGGGCGCTCACGAAAGACAGCCGCTGCTTTTCGGTGGGCAGCGCATTGGCAAGCATCTTATTCAGCGTGTTACCGCCTTGGGCCTCCTTGTCATCGAGGAGATGCTTTGCGCCATATTCCCGTACGACCCGAAGAAATGCCGTGACTTCCTTTTCGGGAAACTCTCGGATGATCCTATCTTTCACGGACTTTTCAATGGCGCCGCGCAGCTCTTCTTCCTTTTTCTTGTATAGCACCGCCCAAGTGAGTCTGATGTTCTGACGTCCGATGCCGTAAAACAGTTCGTGCGAGAGTTGTTTCTTGGTCTCTTTCACCAGCAGTTCGGCGACTGCGGCGATATCGATGCGCGACTGATCTACATCCAGTTCTCCCGCGGTAAAGGTTAACTGATCGCGTGACGTCGCGATTGCGGCCAAGGTGGTCTTGCTTTCCTTGAGGAAGGCATTCAGGTCGCTCATCAGCATCTCGTATTCCGTACGCTTGTCCTCCTGCGTGATGATCACGTCGACGTCGCGCACCAGGCCCTTGTCGGAGTAATCCTCCGAATTGACCATGCGGGAATGACCGATGATTGTTTCCTTCTCGACCGCATACACCACCACATCCGCCTTTTTGCGTTCGGCCTCCGCGTATTGCCAGTCGTAAAACGTGATTCCGTAGGTACCCCGATTGTCGGAGCTTGCTTCACCCAGAAACTCAAAGCCGCCATTTTTTCGAATTTCTGAAACCGTCGTGACTGTGCGAAACACCGCAACCCCGCGCAGATCGAGATCGAAAGCGAGCAATTGCTGGCGCTTTCTTGCCTGCCCATCGCCATCGGTCACCGCTCCCGTTACGGTAAAGGAGCGGCTTGCGGAGGTGAGGCCTTTTTTCTCCATGGCTTCGGCAATGGCGAGCGCGGTGGCCTCGTTCAGCAGGGTGGATTCATCGGCCGGCACGCCCAGTTGTTTCTGCAGCGCGCGCACCTGTTTGCGGGTATCCGGACCCGCCTTGCCTTGCGCGGCTTCCTTGCTGGATACGGGCAAGCCCAGCGCTTCCAGCGCCTTATGCAGAATGAAGACGTTGTAGGAACTCTCATTGAGGGTAATTGACATCAGCGATGTTTTCATCTCCCAATCCTTCCTGTGAAGTAGCCGTTTATACTGATTGCTCGACAGCAGGTAGGTGATCGCTCAGGCCGCATCGAACACAGAGCCATCAAACGACGATCAAACCTTAGCCGCTGCTTACCGCGCAATGCGCAATCGCCCGCACGCACGCAGGTCCGTAAGCATGCCCACAAAAAAATAAGTAAGCGCAATTCTGGTCGGTCTTCTATAATTTCTTTACGAATTCGATCCACTGAACGATGTAATCTCCTGTCGCATCCGCAATCCCGGACATGCTTGAACCCGGGGCTACTTCAGACGCCGGACCTGTCCCTATCGCAATATCCGTAGCCTGTAGGCGCTTTGCTTCGCTTGCAAAGCTATCGATGGTACTGGTATTTATAGGACCTCTAGACAAATCCTCGGTAACGAACCGTACTGTTCCTCCAGGCTTCGCTATCGTCAGTGCATCTTCAACTGCTGAAAAAGTTCCACGCGTAATCAGGTTGCCTCCTCCTTCACCCCCCGCCCTAGTCGTCAGCGGAAACATAAAATCCCAAACGACAAGATCGGCTTGATCGGGTAGCGCTTCTGCGGCTTCCGTTGCAGTCATCTTGCGAAACTCTCCGCCGAAGAACTTCAGAAGCTCTTCATCGCCGGGTGCAATCGATTTCACCGGATCTGTCGCAATTACACGATAGCCTTGCAGTGCTAGATCGACGGAGTGTCCAGCATCACCCGCGCCCAATTCAACTGCTACTGGCTGCTCCTTTAGGACTTGTTGATACGCCGTATCCGATTGCTCCGCGACATCTTCTATAGTTTCCTGCACAAGCGTCGACGCGTCGCCGCCATTTCGAAGTTTACTAATGATGGCGCCGCCACCTTTCAACGTCCCAGCAGTTGCCGCTCCGATAAACGCATCCCAAGCGAGATCCTCGCGCGTGGTCTCTTTGCCCAATAGGGACCTGGTCACGGTTCCGCCCGCAGCGCTGGCGCCGGCTTCTCCGGCGAGAAATATGCCTCCACTGGTAAGCGATCCTTCCGCAACCAAACTTAGTCCTCCGGTTGCGCCGGCGATGCCTCCAGAGACAGCTCCTCCGGCTGAATGAGCTGCTACGGTACCCCAATCGATCCCTTTCGGATTGCTCCATTCACGCCAAATACCGACCGCTGCACCCACACTCGCCCCAACTGCTGCTCCCCCTAAAACTAGGCCAACCTGAATTACTTTCCCATCTGGATCATAGAAAACAACAGGATTGTTCCCCCCGTATGCGTAGGAGAGCTGATCTGGCTTGGGATCCACGCTGCACCACCTTGCCACCCAAGGCGCGTAATACCGCGCCCCGTGGTAGTACAACCCGCTCTCCTCATCCCGCTCCTTGCCCGTGTACCGATAGCGCCTCGGCGTCTCGGTCTGGCTTCTCGCCGCCTGGTATGAAGTACTGCCGTAGGGGGTGTACTCCTCGTACGAAATGATCTGAGCTTGATCGTCGAGATCCAAACAGGCCGAGCCGAGGTGATTGCCAAACTGGAAGCGGATGAGTTGTTTCGCGGTGCCGTCGTCGACATCGTTGCGCGTTTCAACCAGCGCGATCCGTTGTTTGTCGTCCATAATGTGCAGCGTTTCCCGGACCAGCCCCGCGTCGACCCCCGAGTGCCTGCGGTATATTTCAAAGCCGCCCAGATAGATACGCTCGTCTTTCAAGGCGCCGGTAGCCAATTCCGTGACCTTGCGCACGCGCTGCCCGCCGGCGTCATACACGTAATAGGTGCGCTCGCCCTGGCACTTGGCACCGTCGGTGTCCGAGGAGCCGACGGCCTGACGCTGGGTCATCTGCAACTGGTCCCTGAAGTCCCACTGCATTGCTTGCAGTTGTGGCATGCGCAGCATGTTGCCGTGGGCGTCGTAGGAGTAGATTTCCGCCGCGTCGCTGCCTACCGTGGTGCTGCTCAGCCGATTGCTCTGCTTGGCAGAGTCGATCAAGCTCGCTTCGCTGTAGGTGTAAGAGCGCGTCCAGCCCGCATGCGCCGGATCGCTGCCGCGATGCTGCATCTCCAGGAAGTTTCCAACAGCGTCGTAGACGTAGCGCTCGGCGTGAGAGCCCATGGCGTTGCCGTCTCCCGGATGCAGCAAGCCGACGCGCGCGGCGTCGTTGTACGAGTGAGGAATCGGCGATCCGCCGGCCTGACCAAGATGCTCGCGTCCCGTTGCTTCGATCAACCGGTAGATGGCGTCGTAGGTATATTCCGCGCTCGGTTCGACGCGCTGGTTGCGGAAGTAGACGGTCTGCTGCGCGTCGTCTCGAATGTGGGTGATGTTTCCGACCGGATCGTAGGTATAACTTAGATTCTGCACCTGGCAGCCGGGCCAGCCTGAAGTTGGCGTATCCGGACAATCGTCGGGGAAAGTCGTTACATCGCGCCTAGTCAGCAGATGAATCAGGCGGAATGTCAAAGGGTCGTATTCGTACTCGGTCTTCGCACCGTTGCCGTATTCGATTAGGGTACGCCGACCCTTGGCGTCGTAGTCGATGTCGTTGACAAAGGGCGTTGCCTCGGCAGCGCCACGCAGATTCGCCTCGATCCGCTCCAGCAAATTGGCTTCGTTATACGTGGGGCGAATCACGCTGGCGTCCGGCGCGGTCAGCTCCGTCGGCCGGTTCAGCGCATCGTAGAGAGTACGCCTAGTGTAGGTCGACGCTTCCAGTGCCACGTCTACCGACCAATCCAAGGTCGTCTTGTATTCCACGGCAAGCTGGCGCTGGCTGCGCAGCAGATTGCCCTTGAAATCGTAATCGTCGCTGGTGACGACGCCTGCCTGATCGTAAAGCTGCACCACCTTGCCGCGCAGATTGTTCGCCTCCGGATCAGGCTGCCCCTCGCCATAAACAGTACGTCCCACCAGCAACTCGGTTCCGACGCCCTCGCGCAGGTAGGCCTCGGTTGGCCGCTGCAGCGGATCGTACGCGGTCCGAAACCGATGATCACGACTGTTCCAGCCGTAGATGGATTTGCCGGCCACGTCTAGCAGCATCCAGCGTTCTCCGGCCTCCATGCTGGCCTGGTGGATGCGGTTGCCGAGCATGTCGTAGTCGTAGCGCATGACGACGCGGTCCTTGGCATCGACGACTTCGCGCTGGTTGCCTTCAATGTCCAGAAGAATGCGCGTGCTGTGGAAGTCCTCGTTGGTCGGATCACTGGAGGCCGCGTCGCTATACCTGAACTTGTTGTGCGCGACGGTGAGGAAGGCGCGTCCGAGCGAATCGGCATGGGTGACGGTCGGCGTTTCCGCATGGACGGCCGCCTTGCGTGCCGCATTCTGTTCCTGCGCGCCCAACGCCCCGGACTCGCGCTGCGCGTACCAGCCGGGCAGATACGCCGTATCGGGAAGGCGGCGAAAAAACTCGCCCACATCGACACCCGCCCCGGGGTCGGCCACCAGCAAGGTATCGCTTCCATCCCAGGTCTCCTGCCGCCACGGATCGAAGACAACCTTGTCCCAAGTACGGTCGGGGTGCAGCGTGGCAACCACGCGCGCAACGGGATCGTAGAAGAGCACCGGGCTCACGCCGATGCGAACGTCGAATTCGAAGTCATGCCTGTCGGTGAAGAACGGCTCGTATTGCCGCACCGGCTTGCCTTTGTTGTTGAACACCGTCCAGCCGCTGCCCACCCAGCGCGGGTCGACGTCCGTGTCGGTGAGGACCGGCTGGTTGCTTGCGTCGAGCACAATCTCCCCATCTTCGTCCCGCTCGGGAACGGGCCCGGGCTCGGCCTGAACCTTCTTCTGGATTTCGCGGCCGAAGCCGTCGGAATAGGAGAAGCTGACTTGCACCTTAAGACCGCCGTCCGGAACCGGATCGCTCGCATGTGTCTCGCGCAGCACTGTCGCGGAGAACGGCGGTTGATCCGGATCCTGAGTGCGGCGGTATCGCCCCACGTCGTAGACAATGCGCGTGGAAGCCTTGCCGAGCGATGTCGCCGCGCCGGGCCCTTTCGGATTACTCAGGAAGCGGTCGGTCTCGGCTTGAGTGAGGTCGGCCTCGAAACCGTCTAAGGAATCGCCAAGGGTCTCGGTCGTCTTCCCCATGATGGCTGTGCCCGCTACCAGGCCCAGCGCGTCGAAGGCGGCGGCCGCGCGGTTGCCGTTTGCGTCGGTGACAAGCGTCGGCTGCAGCACGCGGTAGTCGTGCTGCGCGTTGACGGTATTGCCCAAGGCGTCCCGCGTCCCACGCACCAACAGGTCGTAGTCGTCGTAGCTGACGACCGTTTCGGTGTTGATCGTATCCGTATGGAACGGGTCGCGGTAGCGATTCGGCAGGTAGAAATGCTGCCCGCTGTAGTCGCGTTCGGTGGCGTCGTCGTCGGTGGCACCCGGGGAATAGAAGATTCGACCGCTCGGGATCCACCAGTTGGCGTCACCCTCGCTATGCATGTACCTGCCATCGTCGGCGAGTACTGCATCCAGATCGACCTGCAACAGTTTTCCGCTGTCGACATAGATCTGCTTGGCCAGCCCCGGGGTGAACGCCAGTCTGTAGCTTTCGCCGGGAAGCGCCAGCGACTCCAATGTGCCCAAAGCCTGCAGATCGGTCAGGTCGTCCTTACGATAGAGCGTGCGTACATGCTCGATCAACCGTTTCTGCGTTTGCCCGGAAACAGGCGCTTCTTCATAGTCGAGGAGCGCCGCCGCCGCGCACTCACCCAATAGCTCATCGAAGGTAAAGCGGTCGCTGTCGCTGGCATCGCGCAACCCGGTCATCTCGTAGGTTCGGGATTCACACGGCAACGGCGCGCGGTAAGCATCGTCTTCCGTGATGGCATTGGTAAATCTATTTTCGGTATAAGTGATAGGCGTCTGCGTCTGCTTGTCCTGATCTTCAGATGCAAGGTCTGGATCGGGATTACGCCGTTCGTAGCCGATGGCAGCGGACTTAAGGACATTGCCGTAGTCGTCCACCTCCAGAGTCATCGCGTGTCCCACGCGCGGATCGTTCGGATTGCGCTCGTAGTGATAACTGATGGCCTCGCGCGGGTGCGCAAGGAACACGCCGTGCCGGTTGTCGGCCTTCGGCTGCAAGCATCGAATATCGAAGTTCTGTTCGGTGACTATGTAGGGATGCGGTTCCTTGTCAGTACCGTCGAGGGCGTAAATTTCCTGCCGCAGCATCGCGCCTTTCAGCGCTCGGCAGGCTTCGCGTTCTTCCTCGGCATCAAGCTCCGCTGGAAGCATCGTGTCTTCGATCAGGAGCTGTTTCGTTTCTTCGTCCGTCAGACCCGGCTCGCGGTAATACTCGCCGATGTCGTCGGCGTCCAACAGCCCGGCAAAGTACTTGGAGATGCGATCGCGGCCGAGGTAGACGCCGGTGTGGAACCAGGTCTTGGTCAGTACCGGCGGCACATGCGAGGATTCTTCGACGTTGTCGCCGGGCGGGAAAGCGCTGCTGGCGCCCAGTGCGGCGAACTCCTCGGTGTCCCATTGCTCGACCATGCCGAAGCCGCGGAACTCGCGCTCGGCGCCGTCGAAATAGCCGTGGTGGTAGGCGTAGCGCGTGACGAAAAGGTTGCGGCTGATGCAGTCGTAGATTTCGACGCGCTCGACCACATGCACCGGAAACGGCAGGCTGGTGATCCACGGCTTTCCGCCCGCTTTGTCGGCGAGATAGAATGCGGTCGATGACACATAGGAAACATGCGTTTCGGCGCCGAGATTATTGACAGTCTTGACGAGCAGGTGCGGTTTCTCGCCGCCCATGAGGTCCACGTAGCGCATCCGGCGGCTAGTGTCCGCGGGCAGCGGCGAGGACCACGTCAGGCAGGCGGTGCCCTTGCCGAGGAGATCCAGCACCTGTACCGACGAGAGGTCGTCCACCCGCGGAAACTGCGGCACGGTGGCGGCGTCGCTCCAGCGGTTGCCCGACTGGTTGAAATAGACGCGCGCCCCGTCGTGCCGCAGATAGATGATGTCGGTGACGCCGCTGCCGTCCGTGTCGGCAAGCCGGATGCGCTGCTGGCTGAAAATGTCCGGCGCGTCGAACCACGGCGCGTTGTCCATCGCGACCTTGGCGCCGAAGCGGGCATAGCCGAGGTTCGGCCAGTAACAGACCGCTCCATTGCGGATGCGCACTATGTCGGTGAGGCCATCGCCCGACATATCGGCGAGATAAATGGACTGCGTGGCATCCGCAAATACCAGATACGGGCCTTTCTCCTCATCGAAACTCTTTGCGACGCGTTCGGCCGCGGCGAAGCCTTCCTCGGCGAGCGAGGCGTGCCATACGAAAGCATCATCCTCGGTAATGATGAGGTCGGCGTGACCATCGCCGGTGAGGTCCACGAACTTGAGATTGGGATCGTTCCACGCAAGGTTCGGCATGCTGGTGAAAGAGCGAAATGGCTCCCATGACGCATCCAGCGTGCGCTCATAGAAACCCGGGGTCGGGGATTCGAACAGGGCAACGTCCAACTGGCCGTCCCCCGCGAGATCGAGCAGTTGATGATTGCTGCCTGCCGCAGCCAGCGAGGGAATCTCGGCGACACGGATCATGGGACCAAAACTGCCGGCGCCGCGGTTATCCTTGTAGTGCCAGGCGCCTTGCCGCCGGGACAGAATGCCCGGGATGCCCTCGCCGTCCAGATCGATCCATTGATACTGTCCCTCGTCCAATCCGACGGGCAGGTTCTCCAGGCTGGCGGCGTCGATGTTTTGAACCGGCAACAGCGCAAGCTCGGCCGCGGTCGGCGCCTTGGAATAACTGAACTCAACCGGGGGCAGCGATTTCTTCAGATACTTGTCATTGAATGTCCCGTGTTCGTCGCGCTGGCGCACGTAGCCGGAATGAGTAACGGCGGTCATGAACGAGGCAATAGATCCTTCTTCGTAGGCGAAATCCGTCGACCGCACGAGGCAAGGCGAATCGCCGAGCGACTCGAAATCGTGAAACATCAGCACGCGCCGGCACAGGCGATAGGCGCGAACCTCGAAACCGGCGCGGTAGCCGGAAAACGGGTCCTGCCTGACCGGCCAATCGGCGGGCTCTACGGGATCGGCCCATGCTTCGATGTAAAAGGGATCTTCGCCGTCGGCGCTTGCGCTCCGATAATGGCCTTGCTCGTAGTCGAACACGACCTGGAAATGCCACCCCGCCGCCTCGAAATCCGCCGGCTGCGCCAAGCGGGATATATTGTTTCCGTACTTGATGCGCTTGATGTAACGGTTGACCGAGCGGCCGGTCGAGGTTCGATTTCGTTCGTGGACCTGCGAGGTGTCAACCCCGGCCGAGTTTTCCTCGGCGTACTCGTAGACGATGACGTTGCCCTTGTCGTCGTGGCTTTGGCAGACGAGCCAGTTGAAAATACGGCTCGAATCGTTCGGATCGGCAATACGGCTGTCATCTGTCTTGCCGTACCAAGTGGTGACGTTGTCCTTACCGATTGACCGCCAAAAAGAATCCGAGCTGTCGGTTTGATCGGTCCAGCGCTCGATACGGGCGAACAAGCCTTCGATACGCGGGCGGTAGCGCTGTATGCGGTAGGTCTTTCCACCCACGGTGCGGGGCGGCACGGCTTCGGGCACCCAGTTGCCCTCATCGTCCTGTGTCAGTACTGGCACCAGGTCTTCGGCGCCGGAGAGGATGAATTCGTCGGGCGCTTCCGCGTCAAAATACCGTGGGAGACCTTTGTCGGTCTTGCGCGTGATCGCGGGAAGGCTCAGGTTCCAGCCGAAACCGAATGGGCCGTTGCCGGCCCCCGAGTCGTATGACAAGGAAAGTTGCGGGCCGAACCCACCCCGGCCCGGCGTGACGGCAATGGGAACCGACAGCGAACCGGTTCCCGTTACCGGATTCGCGGCGAATTTCTCGCCTATGCCGTGGATTGCACCGCCGCCCTTGGGCAATGCGATCACAGGCGGGGCGTTTGAACCGGACGGAACGGACGACGCACGCGACGATGGGGAGGTGCCGGTAGCGGGCGCCGAGGCGAATGTTTCCAATAGCGGCTTGGATTGTTGCGCCATACCCCCCCTCCAGTCGAACTGACACGCCGCCCGGCGTGGCAGCCAAGCCGTTGTTTACTGTGCCCCCGCCGGCCGCGACTTCAATGCACGGGCATGTCCTTTTTTTCTTGCGGGAGATCAAACAGCTTAGTAGATTTTTGTTCGCCTACTGGCAATCGAAGATCAACGTCGTCCGCACCGACTCGCCTAGCGCGAAAAACATCGTATTCCTGCGGAATTCGCATGTCAAATCCGAGAACGACAATCCGAGAACGGTCTGATCGGAAAATTCCTGCGGTTCCAATTCCTTTGGCCTGCGCCGGCGATCCCAACGGGATTGCCGGCGCCGCGCGCTGCAAAGGCGTCGATCATGAAGAAGCGACAATCGCGAGTTTTCGCAAGGGTCCGAAGTTCGCCGCCGAATGCCTGAACGAGAGGCAAGTGCGGCCGCACTTACCTCTCGTACCACTCGATTGCCCCGCGTGTCTCAAAATTCGCTTCATTTCGACCAAACCGGCATTGCGATCGGCCGGGCGCAGGCGCGATATCCTGGGGGCGCGATGCTCGGCGGCGTTATAAAATCAGCAGCAAACCGCTGCCATCGATCCGACGCGCGAAATGAGGCGGGATTGAATTTCCTATCGTCTGGTATGACGGCGATGCTTGCGCAAAATCACGCCGCCCCTCGAGGGCTTCAGCGGCCGGTAAAGCGTGGCGGGCGCTTCCCCACGAAGGCGTCGATGGCTTCCTTGTGGTCGTGGGTGGCGAAGCACTGCTTCTCCAACGCCAGGGAAGTGTCCAGCATCAGGTTGGCGGCATCCCGGAGCACCTTGTTCACGGCGGCCTTGGTGCCGCGGATGGCCCGTTGCGGGCCCGCCGCCAGCCGCGTGGCGATGGCCATGGCCTTGTCCATCAATTCCCCTGCCGGTGCCACATGATTGACGAGGCCGAGCCGATACGCTTCGGCGGCGCTCAGGAGTTCTCCCGTCATCAAATATTCCTTGGCCCGGGCCGCCCCCACCAGCCAAGGCCAGATCACCGCCCCGCCGTCGCCCGCCACGACTCCGGCATGCACATGGGTGTCGCCGATCCGGGCGTTGTCGGCGGCGATCACGATGTCGCAAAACAACGCCAGGGTCGCCCCCAGGCCGGTGGCGGGTCCGTTTACCGCGGCGATGATGGGCTGCTCCACTTCCAGCAGGTCGAGGATGATCTTGCGAGCCTCGCTGAACAGGGCATCCAGCTCTTCCGGGGTGATGTTGCTCATCCACTTCAGGTCGCCGCCGGCGCAGAATCCCCGGCCGCGGCCGGTGAGGATGATCGCGTGAGCTTCCGGGTCGCGAGCCATGTCTGCGAATACCCGGGAGAGTTCCCGGTGCAGCAGGGCATCGGTGGCGTTGAGGGCCTCCGGGCGGTTGAGGCTCACGACGAGAACCTTGCCGGCACGCTCGAAGGAAATGTTTCGATAACCGCTGTAGTCCATGGCAGCCTCCTCCATTTGGTGTGTGAAGCGCGAAGCCCGAGAGGCGGGGCGGTTGGGGCGCCGCCGCAGCGTCGCTGGAGTGTAAATGGGCGTGACAAGTCGCGCAAGGCCGCCACCATGGCGCCCATAAGCGCACTTGCCCCTCGCACCACTCGATTGCCCCGCGTGTCTCAGAATTCGCGCCATTTCGACCAAACCGGCATTGCAATCGGCCGGGGGCAGGCGCAACATCCTATGGGCGCGATGCTCGGCGGCGCTAAATCAGCAGCAAACGGCTGCCATCGGCCCGACGCGCGAAATGAGGCGGGATTGAATTTCCTAGCGTCTGCAGATAGCTCTTGTCAGACATGGTGTTCCGTAGCCCGGCATTTTTCGCGCGCAGTTGTCACCGCAGTCACATCACCTCCCCGCCGGCGACGGAAATCGGCTGGCCGGTGATCGCCTCCGATCCGGGCAGGCACAGCCAAAGTACCGCGTTGGCGACTTCCTCGGGGAGCACCGTGCGTCCCTGCGGATTGTGGCTGGTGAGGGCAGCGCGCGCCTCTGCCTCCGACTTGCCCGTCTTCGCCATGATGTTCGCCACCGTGTTCTTGACGATGTCCGTTTCGGTGTAGCCGGGACACACCGCATTGACGGTCACCGCGGTCTTGGCTGCTTCCAGTGCGAGCGAGCGTGTAAGGCCGATCACGCCGTGCTTGGCCGCGCAGTAGGCCGATACGTACGCGTTGCCCACGAGCCCCGCGGTGCTGGCGACGTTGATGACGCGGCCGTAGTCCTGCTTCAACATCGCCAGGAACACTTCGCGGGTGCACAGATAGGTGCCGGTAAGGTTTACGGCCAGCATCCGGTTCCACAGCGCGAGATCGGTGCGCGAGAATGGCGCGCTCTCGGCCTGGCCCGCATTGTTGACCAGGATGTCGATGCGTGGAAAGCGCCCGCGGATTATTGCAAACGCCTTGTGAACCGATTCCGGATCGGTGATGTCAGCAGGCGCGACCAGCGCGTCCGTAGACAACTCCGCGGCCTGCTTCTCCAGTCGTCCCGCATCGCGCCCGATCAGGGCCACGCCGGCACCCTCGCGCGACAACGCCGTCGCGATGGCTGCTCCAATACCGCGGCCGGCGCCGGTGACGACAGCAACTTTGCCTTTAAGCGGGAAACTCATTCGTGCCTCGGAGTGTGGAAAACGGAAAGTCGCCGCAGGCGACCAAGCTCAATATATTGGCTGTCAAATTGTACTGTCAATGCGAAATTGCTGGAAGATGCCCGCAAAGACATTTCGACCAAACCGGCATTGCAATCGGCCGGGCGCAGGCGCAACATCCTTTGGGCGCGATGCTCGGCGGCGCTAAATCAGCAGCAAACCGCTGCCATCGGCCCGACGCGCGAAATGAGGCGGGATTGAATTTCCTATCGTCTAGCAGCGCTCCATCTGGCGCTTGAGCTTGGCCAATTGCAGCGCGAGAAAGTCCTCGCGCAGCATACGTTCCATCCACCGCAGAAACGTCGGCACGCAATCCCTATCGATGTCGGTCACCCGTTGATCCTCCTGCTTCTGCGCACGGGCGGAACTTGGGCAGCGTCAGTTCGGCCGTGACGTCGTCAAACGTCACTTCGACCGGCATTTCGGCGAAAATCGCGCTGGGATCGCAGTTGACGATGTTCGTGGGCATGCGCACCCCCTCCTCGAGTTCAACCAACGCGATTACGTAGGGCACGTCCAGACAATAGACATCCTTGGGCACGGGATGGTTGACGACAATCCAGCTATACACCTTGCCCCGGCCGCTCGCCTTGCGCCACTCGACTTCGTGCGAGCGGCATTGCGGGCACATCCCCGAGGGCGGAAAGCGCGGTACGCCGCACTCGGCGCAGCGCTCGATCAGCAGCTCATGCTCGCGGCAACCCTTCCAGAACGGCGTGGAGTCCGCATCGGGAACGGGGACCGGTTTGCCCGCGTGGCCCATGGCGTCAGTTCCTCAGGACAAGAGCGCTGCCGCAGGTCATCGCTCCGGCCGTGGTCAGCGCGATCTCGGCATCCGGCACCTGCCGCGATCCGGCGGCGCCGCGCAGTTGCTCGACGGCCTCCACGACGTGGTTTAAGCCATGGATATAGGCCTCCGACAACAGGCCGCCATGCGTGTTCAGCGGCAACTCACCGTCGCGCTCTATGCGCCCGTTCTGGACAAAGGCGCCGCCTTCGCCTTCCCTGCAAAAACCCAGTCCTTCAAGCTGCATGATCACGCTATAGGTGAAGCAGTCGTAGATCTCGGCGACATCGACGTCGCTGGGCCCGACGCCTGCACTGCGCCACAAGTCATCGGCGATGTACCTGGCATAGTTGTGCGCGTGGTCGGGCCAGCGGATCGCGTCGAACAGGTCGTCACCCTGATTCGGCCCCCCGCCGTAGGCCGCCCCCATGATATACACCGGCTTGCGGCGCAGGTCTTTCGCCCGTTCGGCGGAGGTCACCAACGTGGCGCAGGCGCCGTCGGATTCAAGGCAGATGTCCAACAGGTGGAAGGGCTCGACGATCATGCGCGAGGCCTGATGTTCGGCCAGCGTAATCGGTGTGCGCATCATCGCCCGCTCGTTGAGTACGGCGTTGCGCCGGAAGCTCACGGCGATGGTGCCGAGCTGCTCACTGCTGGTGCCGTACTGGATCATGTGCCGGCGGCACCACATTGCCATGGCCTGCGGATAGCTGATCCAGCCGAACGGGGCCGTGTATTGGGTAATGCCGCGCGAATTGAGGTCGCGCCCGCCGCCCAGGCGAAATCCCGAGCGCCCGTTCATGGCGCGATAGCACAGCACGTTATCGGCGAGCCCCGCCTCAATCGCCGCGGCCGCAGTCTGCACGATCAGGTTTGCTGCATTGCCGCCGGAGGAGAATTCCACTGCGTAGCGCGCGGCCGGAAGTCCGAGCCCTGTGGCTACCGCCATCGACGGAACGGAGTCGCCGAAATGGAAGCTGACTACCCCGTCCACCTCGGACATATCGATGCCGGCATCGACAACGGCGTTACGGCAGGCTTGCAGCGCGAGGTTGAGCACCGTGGTGCCGGAATTCGCGGTGAAATCCGTGTAGCCGATGCCGGCGATGGCGTACTTGTCGCGCAATTTCCACATGGATGCAGACTCCTCCGTATCAATATGCCGGCCTAAGGCCTCCCAAAGCGCGGCGCGCGCTTCTCGGCAAACGCGGCCAAACCGTCCATGGCATCGGGATGCGTGGTCGCCCACTCGTGTACCAGATCGATCTCGAATTGCAGAGCGCGCGCTAAGTCCATGGTCATACCGTCTCGCACCAGCTTCTTGGCACGCGCCACGCCGGCCGGGCTCTTTGCCAGAATATCGTCGGCCAACTTCCGGGCAGTTGGCATCAGCTCAGAGGCAGGCACCACACGCGCCACAAGGCCGATGCGCTCGGCCTCCGCGCCGCTGATGAAGCGGCCGGTGAAGATCAGATCCTTGGCCCGCTGCGCGCCGATTGCGCGAGGCAGCCGCTGCGAGCCGCCGCCGCCGGGGAGTTGGCCAAAATTCAGATGCGCGTCGCCAATTTGCGCCGTGTCCGCGGCGATGGCAAGGTCGCAGGCAAGCATCAACTCCAGACCGCCGGCCAAGCAGTAGCCGTTGACTGCGGCGATGATCACCTTGTCGGATTTCTCCAGAAGGTCGAGCAACGTACCAAGGTCGTCCAGGAACCTGCGGAAGTCCTCGGGTCGCCGGTAAAGCGTCATGTATCCCGCAAGATCGCCGCCCGCCGAGAACGCCCCGCCGCTGCCGGTGATCAGTACGACCCGAAGCGATTTTTCCGCCTCCAAGTCGCGCCATGCCGCGAGCAGCGCTTTCACGGTCGACCCGTCGAGCGGATTCATCTGCGCGGCGCGGTCCAGCGTGACGGTGGCGACGCCCTTCCCCTTCTCGACAATGATGTTGTCACTCTGCATGGTTTGCCTCAGTGGCCATTTACGCGATCTCCTTCACCGCTTCCAGCGCCGCGCCCGCATCCCAGGGCCGCCACCAGGGATTCACGCCCAGGTGGCCGCCGGTTCCATGCGGTCGATGCGCCGGGAAGCCAAGGCGACGGCCGCGCCGGCAAGCAGGATAGTAGTGCGGGACAGATGCATGAGAGGAGAAGGTTCCGCCACGTTACGACAGATCACCGGCGAACGTCAATCGAACGAGCTAAAATATAGGTCGATTTAGTGTTGCCGCTGCCGGTTTTACACTCGATCTCATATCCCAGCCCGTCAACGAGGAGAAGCCCGATGAAATTCTACGACTGCGCCACCGCCCCCAGCCCGCGCCGGGTGCGCATTTTCATCGCCGAAAAAAAGGCCGACATCCCCACCATCCAAGTCGATCTGCGGGCCGCAGAGCAACTCACCGAAACGTTCCGCGCCAAGAACCCCCGCTGCACCGTTCCCGTGCTGGAGTTGGACGACGGCACTTGCCTGGGGGAAACCATCGCCATTTGCGATTACCTGGAATCCATATACCCGCAACCTCCGCTCCTCGGCCGCACCCCCAAGGAGCGGGCGCTGGTCCTGATGTGGAACCATTGGATCGAGGACCTGGGGTTTTCCGCTGCCGCCGAGGCCTTTCGGAACTCCGCCCCCAGCTTCAAGGACCGCGCCATCCCCGGCCCGGAAAACCTCGAGCAAATCCCGGCCTTGGCGGAGCGAGGGCGCAAACGGATCGGCCTGTTCTACCGCCTACTGAACGAGCAGTTGGCCCGGCAGGCTTACGTGGCGGGGGAGGTCTTCACCCTGGCCGACATCACCGCCTTGGTGGTGGCGGATTTTGCCCAGCGGCTAAAGCTCGCCCCGGTCGATTCATACGGCGCCTTCATCACCTGGCATCAGCGTGTGTCCGCGCGCTCCGGCGCCGTAGCCTGAGACGATTTACCTACCGCCCGCCGAACTTCGGCGGGCGCTTGTCCACGAAAGCCCGGGCCGCCTCGCGGTGGTCGTCGGTGTGGAAGGTCAGCATTTCGTAGGCCAGGGAAGCGTCCAAAATCAGGTTGACCTGGTCTTTCAGCCATTTATTCACCGACAACTTGCTCCAGCGGATCGCCCAGGTGGCGCCGTCGGCCAGTTCCTGGGCGATTTCCCGGGCTTTGGGCAAGACGGCCTCGGTCGGCACGGCGTAGTTCACCAGCCCCATTTGAGCGGCCTCGGCGCCATTGATGATCTTCCCCCGCATCAGGAATTCCTTGGCCCGGGCCGGCCCGATAAGCAGCGGCCAGATCACCGCGCCGCCGTCACCGGCGACGATCCCCACCTTCACATGAGTATCGGCGATACGGGCCGTCTCGGAAGCCACGATGACGTCGCAAAACAGCGCGATGGTGGCTCCCAGCCCCATGGCATCGCCGTTGATGGCGCCGATGATGGGCTGTCCCACGTCCAACATGTTCTGGATCAGCCGGCGGGCTCCCGAAGGAAGCGTCAAGGTACGTTGCTTGCCCTCTTCGGTGCCATAGCGGGCCGCCATGGCCTTGACGTCCCCCCCGGCGGAAAACGCCCGCCCGGCGCCGGTCAGCAGGATAGCGTTGACGGCGGCGTCCTCGGCCAAATCCACCCATATCTGTTCCAGCTCCCCATGCATTTGGGGGTTGGTGGCATTCATGGCCTCCGGGCGATTGAGGGTGACCGTGGCCACCTTGTTCGCCACCTCGACTTTGACGAATTGATATCGACTGTAATCCGGCATGACGATTCCTCCTTACATTTGTGGGTCAATTGGAATATCTTCCCCGACTCTAGCCATCCGCGGGCCAGGGTGTCAACGCGGCCTGTCCGGCGGTCCGCCACCGAAGACCTAGCCATCCAATGCGCGCTGCCAGCGCGGTGATCATCCGGAAGTCGAGCGGGAATGGAATCGTTATGTTGAAGACAAGTGGCTACCGTGGTCGGAAGAACATAACGCTGGGGATTCGGGAGATTGCGGGGCAGCGCGAATTCAATCGCCGTCCACATCGCCGAAGAGCGGCAACTGGGTCGCCAGCGACAACACCGTTTCCTCCACCGCGCGCTTGGCCTCGCCCAGGGTTTTCGTATGGCCCGCGCGGTTACCCGCCTGCCAGCGGTAGAGGCCGTCCCATGCGCCGCGCTCGCCCAACTGCACCGTGCCCAGGCGTTGTTTGCCTTTCCAGTAGCCGTGCGACTGGTAGCCGCGCTCCCAGAACGGCCTCGCCTTGCCCGCTTTTCTCGCGCTTTTTTTCGGCATAGGCGCTAGCTTACCAAAGTGCTCCCTGCGCGACCAGCCAATAGCGCGCGAAACGTCCGCCGGGATGTGCCTTGCCGCGGCAAAGCACATCCTGCTACCCTTGCACGCTCATCTTGAATCGAAACTATATGCATCCCGACTATCTCGAGAAAATCCTCAAGGCGCGCGTCTACGACGTGGCGATCGAATCGCCGCTGGAGGCCGCGCCCATTCTGTCCGCGCGCCTTGCCAACACCCTGCTGCTCAAGCGCGAAGACATGCAGCCGGTATTCTCGTTCAAGCTGCGCGGCGCGTACAACAAAATGGCGCATCTGCCTCCCGCCGGGCTGAAGCGCGGGGTCATCGCCGCCTCGGCCGGCAACCACGCCCAGGGCGTGGCGCTGGCGGCACAGCGCCTCAAGTGCAAGGCGGTGATCGTGATGCCGGTGACCACGCCGCGGATCAAGGTGGACGCGGTCCTGGCGCGCGGCGCCGAGGTGCTGCTCGTTGGCGATTCCTACGACGAGGCTTACCGGCAGGCGCTCAAGCTCGCGCGCTCGCGCAAGCTCACCTTCGTGCATCCCTACGACGATGCGGACGTGATCGCGGGCCAGGGCACCGTCGGCATGGAGATCCTGCGCCAGGCGAAGACGCCGATCGACGCGATTTTCGTCGCCATCGGCGGCGGCGGGCTGATCTCGGGCATCGCCGCCTACGTCAAGCGCCTGCGCCCGGAGATCAAGGTCATCGGCGTGCAGCCGGCGGATTCGGATGCCATGGCGCGCTCGCTCAAAGCCGGCCGGCGCGTGCGCCTGGCGCAGGTGGGCTTGTTTGCCGACGGCGTGGCGGTGAAGCAGGTGGGCAAGGAAACCTTTCGCCTGTGCCGGCAATTCGTCGACGAGGTCATCCTGGTAGATACCGACGAGATCTGCGCCGCGATCAAGGACGTGTTCGAGGAGACCCGCTCCATTCTCGAGCCGGCCGGGGCTCTGGCCATCGCCGGGGCCAAGGCGTATGTGGAAAAGAAGGGCGTGCGCGGCCAGACGCTGGTGGCGGTGGCCTGCGGCGCAAACACCAATTTCGATCGCCTGCGCTTCGTCGCCGAGCGCGCCGAGGTGGGCGAGCATCGCGAGGCCATCCTCGCCGTGACCATCCCCGAGCGTCCCGGCAGCTACAAGAAATTCTGCGCTACCCTGGGCGCGCGCAACGTCACCGAGTTCAACTATCGCATCGCCGACTCGAAGGAGGCGCACGTGTTCGTCGGCGTCGAGGTGCACGACCGCGACGAGACCGCGCGCCTCATCCGCAAACTGCGCCGCCACGGCCTGAAGACTCTGGATCTTTCCGACAACGAGATGGCCAAGCTGCACGTGCGCCACCTGGTCGGAGGGCACGCGGCACTGGCGCAGAACGAGTTGCTCTACCGCTTCGAATTTCCGGAGCGCCCGGGCGCGTTGATGCGTTTCTTGAATAGCATGCGCCCCGACTGGAACATCAGCCTGTTCCACTATCGCAATCACGGCGCCGACTATGGCCGCGTGCTGGTGGGCATGCAGGTGCCGCCCAGGGAAATGCCGCAGTTCCGCCGCTTCCTGCATGACCTGGGCTATCCCTGTTGGGACGAGAGCGAAAATCCGGCCTACAAGCTGTTCCTCGGTTGAGGGAGTGTTCCCGGTTGAGGAGGGATTGCATTGCCGCGTGTTGATTGCTATGATTACATCAACCATATCAATTGAGGTAACAACCATGATCCGCGAAGCCGCTGCAATGACGGTCCGGCAAAACCTCGGCGAGTTGCTCAATGAGGTGCAGTATCGGCACGGAAAAGTGTTGATCACCAAAGCCGGCAAACCAGTGGCCGCCTTGGTCGATATCGCCATGTTCACGCGCCTGCGCAAGCTGGATGAAGAGTTCGACCGGATGCGCTCCGAGTTGGCGCGGGCGTTCGCGGGCATGACCGAAAAGGCAGTCGACGCGCTTGTCGGCGAGGCAGTGAAGGACGTGCGCGCGCGGCGCAGGAAGAAGTGAAGGTTGTACTCGATACCAACGTCCTGCTCTCGGGGTTGATGTTCCCCGAGGGAACACCGGGACGGATCGTCGCGGCCTGGGTCGAAGCCCGGTTCGAGGTGGCGCTCTCCCTGGACCAGCTGGCCGAGATCGGCAGGGTTCTCGAATATCCGAAGATCCGCCGCAAACTTGGATGGGACGATGAGAGAATCGAGTTGTTCATCAAACAGCTCTACCTCCGGGCCGAGGTGGTGGAACTCGGGACGACATCGGTGGAAGTGCCGCGCGACCCGGACGACGCGCCGATTCTCGCGACACTCGCAGCCGCCAAAGCCGATGTTCTGGTGACGGGCGACGGCGATCTACTCGCGCTGCGCGAAAAGTACCCGATCGAGACGCCAGCCGAGTTCGTGCGCCGCCTGTGAGCGGTCAGCGCGAACGTGTGCGCTCCGTCACCCCTCGCCTCGCTCCCGCTACTCCCGCGCCGGTTCCTTGAACACTTCCGCCCTGTGCCACGCCAGAAACTCCGGATGCGGCAGGCATTCCCTGCCGTGCGGCTGAATCAGGCCGGCGCCGTGGTGGGCCAGCAGCTTCGCTTTGGTGTCATCGCCGCCCATCAGGTGGCGGTTGAACACAATCTGGTGGTTCCCCGGCAGCGCGGTAAACGCGCCGAGGTCGAAGATCTTGTGGTGCAGCGAGCACAGAGCGAGGCCGTTCGGCACCACGTCAGGCCCGCGGGCCTGGAACCACTTGATGTGCGCGGCTTCCAGCCCGATCGCGTGACTGCCCACGCGCAGGTCGTGCCCGCAGACGCAGCAGCGGTATTCGTAGGCGAGCAGCACCCTCTCCCGAAACGCGGGATCGCGGCGGCGCTGCGACTGCTCAGGGGTGCCTCCGATACGGCCGCGTCGCAGTCATGCGCACCGTAATGCCGATGTTCGCGGCGGCGTCGATCAACCGGTCGAGGGTGAAGACGTCTTCGCCTTGCCTTAGCCGGCTCATCTGGCCGGGCGAGAGGCCGAGTTGCTCGGCGGCTTCGAAGTCTTTGAGCTTGAGTTCGGCGATTCGGTTGATGATCCGCTCGCACAGTTGCGCGCGCAGGGGAGCGCTGGGGGGGTGTTTGGGCATGGCGGAAGTCTCCGAGAGGGCTTGCCAATTTTAGTACTTGGATGTGGCGCGGAGGCAGGCAGGGCCTGGTGGAAGGTGGTTCTAATGTTTTGGAATGTTGGCACTGTCGCCCCATTTCCGGCGTGCGGCCTTCTCCGCGCAGCTTGCCGCCGCACTTGCGCTCGTGCACGCCGAACTGATCCTCGTCCATCCATTTCGCGAAGGCAACGGTCGCATCGCGCGCCTGCTGGCCGTGCTGATGGGCTTGCAGGCGGGGCCGCCGCCGCTGGATTTTTCCCCGTTGGAAGGAAGAGGCAACGCGCGTTACATCGCTGGCATTCACGCAGCCGTCGGTCGCGACTACGCGACGCTCGCAGAAACGTTCTTTCGGGTTATCGCCCGGACTTGGAAGCGCGCCGCTTCCAGTAGTCGATGAGCGCCGCGGCGGTGGGCGTCTTCAACGCAACCGACCCGGCAGCGAACGGCTGGCGTATGCCTTCGACGGCGGAGGATGTCTTGGCGGATACCCATAGAGCCGAGGCGGCTGCCGTGGGCGAATGCAGGAAGCGGTTCGACTTGGTGAGCTTCATACCCTGCATTTTACGCGTTGACGACGCCGCGACCAACAGAAAAATGGGGCCTTGCTGAAGAGGAGAAACCGGCGCCGGAATGGAAGCAATCAGGCCGGCTCCTGGATCGGCCCCGCGGCAACATGCGATCAGCCAAGAAAAAAGGTGAACGGCTCAGGCGGCCTTGAGGTCGAGCTCGCAGCGACGTCGCGAGGATTGTTGATGTTGAAAGTGGTCAAAGCCGGTAGATTGGAGAAGGCTGGCCCGGATTATAAGGCGATCTGGGCTCAAGCGCATATCCGACCGGACTGGCGGATGGCCCTTGCGCTTGCGGCGCGCGCGTCCCGCTACCGCGAAGTCCTCATACTTCAGTTCGGCGACGCACCCTGTCATCGCCCGCCTCCAGGCCGCCAGCGTACGGGTAGCGCGCGTCCCGCTGCGTCGGGACGCCGCTCGGCGAGCGGGCAGCATGCTGCCCGAAACCCTCACTTCGCCCCCAACCCGCTTTGGCGGTAAGGTCTGAGGATAAGACTGTTACTCAGTGGTGCCACGCTCAATCGCGCGGCGTCTCGGGATCTTCGCCGAAATACCCCGGCGCGATCTCGTCGGCGTAACACACCGGCGAACTGAGGCTCGACCCCTTCGCGTTGCTCGGCACGCCCAGGAACTCGAGCTTGCCGGCATCGCGCCGGTATACGCCGCGCTCGGTGACGACGTAATCCATGGGGATGTCCCAGGGCTGGGGCCGGATGGTGGCGATCGCACCCAGCTCGAAGCTCACGCCTATCACCAGCGGCTTCGCCTCGCGCAGGCTCTCCAGCGTGCGGTCGAAAAAGCCGCCGCCGTAACCGAGGCGATAGCCCTCGCTATCGAATCCGATCATCGGCAGCAGCACCGTGTCCGGCACCAACCCGGCGCCCGCCTTGGGGTAGGGGATGTCGAGCTTGCCCAGTTCCATCTCCACGCCCGGATGCCACTCGCGGAAAATCAGCGGCGTCTTCGGTGCGAGCACCACCGGCAGCGCGGTGCTCGCGCCCTGTTCGCGCAGCCGGCGCATCAGGTGGCGCGCGTCGTACTCGTTCCGGATCGGCCAGCAGAAAGCCACCACCCCTTTGGCCAGGCCCGGGAAGCCGTATTGCAGATGCCGGTCCATGGCCAGGCGCCAGGCGTGGAGCCGGTCCGCGGGCAGCGCCTGCCTGCGCGCGAGCAGCTCGCGCCGCAGGTTTTTGCGCCAGGCCGTCAGTTCAGCATGCTGCATATTTTTGGCGCTCGTCATCCATCCGCCCGGTGGAGCGTTTATACTATTCTCATCATGGACTTAGCCGGAAAACCCACTATAGCACCGATGCTGCGCGCTCTGATGCTCGCGTTCGCCCTGGCGGCATTGGTGGTACAAGCGGCGCCCTCACGCCCGCAGACGCAGGATGAGATTTTCCTTGCCGCGCATGCCGCGGCGCGCGCGGGCGATTACGACAAGCTCGCCAGGTACGAGGCACAGCTCCAAGGCTACCTGCTCGAACCCTATGTCGAATCCTGGCTGCTGCGAGCGCGCCTGGAAGATGCGAGTGCGGACGAGGTGCGCGCCTTTCTCGGGCGCGAGCAGGGGAGCTTGCTCGCCGAGCAGATGCGCAAGGAATGGCTGAAGGCGCTGGGGAAGAAGCAGCAATGGGATTTGTTCCGCGCCGAGCATCCGCTGCTGATTGGCGAGGACAACGATGTCGCCTGCTACGCGCTGCAGGCGCGCCGGCATCAGAGGGACGAATCGGCGCTGGCCGAAGTCCGGGCGCAGTGGTACGCGCCGCGCGAGCTGCCCGAAGGCTGCGTGCCGCTGGCCGAGGCGCTCATCGCCGATGGTCAGTTCACCAGCCGCCATGTGTGGGAACGCATACGCATCCTGCTCGAGGCGGGGGCGGTCAGCGCGGCCTGGCGCACTGCCGCGTACTTGCCGGCAAAGGAAGCGCTGGATCGAGGGCAGTTATTTAGCGTGGCTGCGGGACCGCAGCGTTATCTCGACGACAAAAAGAAAAACCTCTCGCGCCGCCAGGCGCGCGAGCTCGCCATGTTTGCGTTGCATCGTCTGGCGCGCAGCGATCCGCTCGCGGCCGCGGGCTACTGGGACAAGCAGCTGCGCGCGAAATTTTCCGCCGAGGAACAGGGCTACGTCTGGGGCCAGCTCGCGCTGCACGCCGCGCGGCGCAACCTGCCCGAGGCGCTCAAATGGTACGTCGAAGCGGGGGATGCGCCGCTCGCCGAGGAACAACTCGCCTGGCGCATGCGCGCGTCCTTGCGCCAGGGCAATTGGAATGAAATCAAAGTGACAGCGGAAAAGATGCCGCCGCTGCAACGGAACGAACCGGCCTGGATTTACTGGCAGGGGCGCGCCGACCTGGCGCTGGGAAATGCCACCGAGGCGCGCACCCTGTTTGCGCGCATCGCCGGCGAACATCATTTCTACGCCCGGCTTGCCGCCGAGGAACTCGGCCTCGCGTTCAACATTCCGCCCAAGGGTCATACGCCGGCGCCGGAAGAGGTGGCCGCGATCGCGCGTTCGCCCGGCTTCCGGCGCGCGCTGGCCTTGTACCGCCTGGACCAGCGTTTCGAGTCGGCGCGCGAATGGATCTGGTCGATACGCGGCATGGACGACAAGCAGCTCCTCGCCGCGGCTGAATTCGCGCGGCAGAACGAAATGTTCGACCGCGCCATCAACACCGCCGACAAGACCCTGGCGCTGCACGATTTCAGCGTGCGTTATCTCGCGCCGCATCGCGGCGCGCTGGGCGGCCATGCGCGCGCGCGGCAACTGGAGGAAGCCTGGGTGCTGGGGCTGGTGCGCCAGGAAAGCCGTTTCGCTCCGACGGTCAAGTCCTCGGCCGGGGCGGCGGGCCTGATGCAGCTCATGCCGGCCACGGCGAAGTGGGTGGCGCGGCGCATGGGCATGCGCGACTATTCCTGGGCGCGGGTGACCGATACCGAGGTCAACGCGGCGCTGGGCACCTATTACCTGCGCCACGTGCTCGACGACCTGGACGGCAATCCGCTGCTGGCCGCGGCGGCCTATAATGCGGGACCGGGGCGGGCGCGCAGGTGGCGCGACACGCGTCCGCTGGAAGGCGCGATTTACGCCGAGACCATACCGTTCAACGAAACCCGCGACTACGTCAAAAAAGTGATGAACAACACCATGTATTACGCAGCCATACTGGGAGGTCAGGCGCGCTCCCTGAAAATGCGCCTGGGTATCATCGCGCCCCGCGGCGGCAATGACAAGCTGATGGCGAAACGCGCGGCCGAAGAGGAACAACCGCAATGAAACTCGATCGGATAGCTGTCCTTGGCGGCAGCGGATTCATCGGCCGACATGTGGTGCGCATGCTGGTCGAGCTGGGAAAATCGGTCGTCGTGACCACGCGCCGGCGCGACCGCGCAAAGCATCTCTTCATGCTGCCGACCGTCGAGGTAGTCGAGGCCGACGCGTGCGATCCGGCGCAGCTCGCCGCCGTTCTGCGCGGCTGCGACGCGGTGATCAACCTGGTGGGCGTGCTGCAAAGCAGGCCGGGCGAGCCTTACGGAGTCGATTTCCGCCGCGCGCATGCCGAGTTGCCGCGCGAACTCGCATCGGCGTGCGAGCATCTGCATATCCCGCGCCTCGTGCACATGAGCGCGCTGAATGCGTCGAGCAAGGGCCCCAGCGCTTACCTGCGTTCCAAGGGCGATGGCGAGAACTGGATGTTCGCCGAAAGGAAGCGCCTTGCCATCACCGTATTCCGCCCTTCTGTGGTGTTCGGTCCCGAAGACAGCTTCCTCAACCTGTTCGCCCTGCTGCAACGTTTTCTGCCTTTGGTGTTCCTCGCCTGCGCCGAGGCGAAATTCCAGCCGGTCTATGTCGAGGACGTGGCGCGGGCCCTGGTGCATGCGCTCGGCGAGCGAGCGAGCTTCGGCAACACCTACGACCTGTGCGGCCCGAAGGTCTACAGCCTGCGCGAGCTGGTCAGATTCGCCGGCCGCGCGAGCGGCCACCCGCGCCCGATCGTCGGCCTCAACGCCAAGTACTCGATGCTGCAGGCATGGGTCATGGAATGGCTGCCGGGCAAGCTGATGAGCCGCGACAACGTGCTGTCGATGTCGGCCGATAGCGTCAGCGCCGCGCCCTTCCCCTTCGGCATCCAGCCTACCGCGATGGAGGCGGTGGCACCGGCCTACCTGCAAGGGGTCTACGCGCGTTCGCGCTGCAGCCTGCTGCGCTGCCACGCCGGCAGAAAGACGCGCGCAGTGTGAGGCCACTCAAGCTCGCAATAGCCCGTGCCTGTTGCGAGCCGGCGAGCCTTACGCATAATCATGCAATAGGCTCGCGGTGAAGATTTATGCCGTCGGCGGCGCGGTCCGCGATGAACTTCTCGGGCTCCCGGTCAAGGACCGCGACTACGTCGTGGTCGGCGCCACGCCGGAGGACATGACGCGCCTGGGCTATAAGCCGGTGGGCAAGGATTTTCCGGTATTCCTGCACCCGACGACGCTCGAAGAATATGCCTTGGCGCGCACCGAGCGCAAGACGGCGCGCGGCTACAAGGGCTTCCAGGTCTATGCCGCGCCCGAGGTGACGCTGGATGAGGATCTGTCGCGGCGCGACCTCACCATCAACGCCATCGCCCGCGACGCGCAGGGCCGCATCATCGATCCCTACGGCGGCGCGGACGACTTGAAGCGCGGCATCCTGCGCCACCTCAGTCCGGCGTTCGCCGAAGACCCGGTGCGGATTCTGCGGGTGGCGCGCTTTGCCGCGCGCTTCGGCTTCAAAGTGGCGCCGGCCACGCTGCGCCTGATGCGCGCGATGGTGGAGGCGGGCGAAGCCGATGCCCTCGTGCCCGAGCGCGTGTGGCAGGAACTGGCCGTCGGCCTGATGGAAGCGGCGCCTGCGAAAATGTTCGCGCTGCTGCGGACCTGCGGCGCGCTCGCGCGCGTGCTGCCGGAACTGGCCGCGGCCTGGACGAGCCGAGCGCAGTACGCGCGCTCGCGGCGCGCGCTCGATTACGCCGCCGCCTGGGGCTATGCGCTCGAAGTGCGCTACGCCGTGCTCGCTTGCGCGCTCGCCGGCGTGGATACGCCCGAGCGCGAGCTGCGCCACCTGAGCGCGCGCCTGCGCGCGCCCGCGGACGCGCGCAACCTGGCCCTGCTCGCGCTGCGCCACTTTGAGCAGATTCGCCTCGGCGCGAAGCTCGAGCCCGAAGCGCTTGTCGCCCTGCTGCAGGCCTGCGATGCATGGCGCAGGCCGGCGCGCTTCGAGCAGTTGTTGCAGGCGGTCGGGAGTTGCAGGACCAGCCGGGCCAGAGCTTTTGCCGCCGCGCCGCGCTTGCTCGCCGCGCTCGGCGCCGCGCGCGCCGTGGACGCCGGCGCCATCGCCGCGCGTGAGTCCGAGCCGCACCGGATCGCCGCCCGGCTGCGGGCGGCGCGCGTGGCCGCGGTGAAATCCGCGCTCGCCGTCAAGTAGATTTGCGGCGGGAAGATTCAGGCATGAAATCCACCGCGGCGCTGCTGCTGCAAGGCCTGAAGCGCAATCTTGGGGCCGGCATGCGCCTGGCGGTCTTTCTTCCCGTAAGCCGCTACGACTTCCGCGTCTCGCCCGGCGATTTCGTGCTGCTGTGGGCGTTCAACCTGCTGGCGTGGCTGGCGGGCGGCATGCTGCGCGGAGGCTTTCCCGGTTACGTCGACTACGGCGCGCTGCCGATGGCGCTGGCCGAGATACCGCTGGTGCTCTTGGCGAGCCTGATCATCGCGTCCTTGTACCGCAAACGCGAGTTGCTGCTCGCGCTCGCGCTGCTGCTGATTTCGCCCGGCGCTTTGTTCGAACTCGTGTCGTCGGCTATCGTGATCGGGTTGCGCTTCGCGGCGGCGGATACCCCGCCCGCGGTGCAACTCACGGCCTACGTGGCGTATCTCTCATGGGTGCTTGCCGTGGCCTTGCGCGCGCTATGGGTGGCGGCCGGCTGGCACAGGCGGCAATTCATCCAAGGCAGCGTGCTGCTGATTGTACTGTTCGTGTTTCTGCTGAATTACATGCCGCGCACCGAGTTCTGGGCCGTCTACCGGGAAACCAGCGCCGACACGACGCAAAGCCCGATCCTGCAGGAAGAACTGTTTCACGCCCAGGGCGGGCTGCTCGATGCGAATTTGGCCGCGCTGCAGCCGCAGCGCGCCGGAATGGCCGATTTGTATTTCGTCGGTTTTGCCCCCTACGGTACCCAGGACGTGTTCGGCAAAGAGCTGCACACGGTGTCGCGCCTGATGCGGGAGCGCTTCGATGCCGCCGGACGCTCGCTCCTGCTCAGCAACGATCCGGCGACGCTGGGCGATTTGCCCATCGCCAGCGCCACCAATCTGCGCGCGGCGCTCGCGCGTGTGGGCCGGATCATGGATGCGGACGAGGACGTGTTGTTCCTGTACATCACCACTCACGGTTCGGAGGACGGTGAGTTGTCGGTCGAACTGGAGCCGCTGGAACTGTCGCAGATCAGGCCCGCGGCGCTCGCGCGCATGCTGCACGACGGCGGCATCAAGTGGAAGGTGCTGGTGATTTCGGCCTGCTATTCGGGCGGTTTCATCGAACTGCTGAAGGACGAGAATACGCTCATCATCACCGCGACCGATGCGCGCAATCAGTCCTTCGGCTGCGACAACGGCGAGGACTTCACCTGGTTCGGCAAGGCCTATTTCGACGAAGCTTTGCGTCGGACCCGTTCCTTCGCCGAAGCGTTCGAGCTCGCCCGCGCGGCGGTGGCGCAACGAGAACGCGAGCAGAAGCTCACCGCGTCCAACCCGCAGATGTACGCCGGCGCCGCGATCAAGCACAAGCTGGCCGGGCTGGAGGCAAGGTTAAGGGCGGAGTGAACGTGTAACAGTTTGTTGCCGCTGTACGCGCATCCGCCGCCCTGGCGTTATTGTCCTCGCCAACTTTTTTATAGAAGGACGAACATGTTCAAACGCAGCCTGATTGCAGCCCTGATCCTGATTCCCGCCGCGGGCTTTGCCGCGGATAACACCGCCGGCGCCAAAAGCCACCGTGCCGCCGGTCATTTCAGCAGGGCCGACACTAACGGCGACGGCAAGCTCTCGCGCGCCGAAGTCGAGAAGGCCATGCCGCAGCTCGCGGGCAAGTTCGACAGCATCGACACCAACAAGGATGGTCAGTTGTCGCGCGGCGAACTGAATGCATGGAAAAAGGCGCACCGGGGCGAGCGCCAGGCGAAGGCAGCCGAGCGCTTCCGCCATGCCGACGCCGACGGCGACGGCGCCATCAGCCGCGCCGAAGCGGAGAAGCATGCGCCGCGCCTGGCGAGGAAATTCGACCAGATCGACGGCAACAAGGACGGCAAGCTGACGCAGGAAGAGCTGCGCGCCTATCGCGAGGCGAAGCGCAGCCGCAAGGACAAAGTGTAGTGGAAGACTGATGAACAGTGCGCCATGCTCGCGCGGCGACTAGATCAGCCGCGCGAGCAGGGTCAGCGCGAGCGACAACACGATGGTGGTGGTGAGGGGCAGGTAGTAGTCCCGGCCCTTGTGGCGCAGGGTGATGTCGCCCGGCAGGCGCCCGAGTCCGTATTTTCTCAGCCAGGGCGTGCACAGGGTCAGCACGATGAGCGCGAGGATCAGCGTCAATAGCCACTTGAGCATAGAATCATTGTAGACTGCCCGGCACAAGAAACAACCGAGCGGGAGAAAAATGATCGATCTGTATACCTGTTTAAGCTAATTTTGCAGCTTCAACCGGGAGGCGCTGCGCCGATGATCGACGTTCAGGCATACGCTCAGTGGCTTTCGAAATAATAGTTGAGTGCCCCAGGCGATGACTGGGTTTTGATGATCACCGCGAACGGACCTTGAACTCCTTAATCCGCGAACATTCAACGAGTCGGTCTACATTGCGCAGAGTGAAAACTTTGCCGTGCGTGGAAAGCAACAGCTTCTTCATGTCCTCGCGCCGTACTTTGAAGCCCCGTCCTGCAATGCAGGCAATGACCTCGAAGCGTGGTGCCTGATTCTTTCGTCGACCTTGCATGCTCAGAGCGCCGAGATGCTGTACTCGCGTTACCTTGTCGCGGGCTGTGCCATCGTCTTCTGTAATCTTCGCCTCGATGACAATCTGGGGATTGAACTCATCGGGAATGATGAAGTCGGGCGCCTGATCGAAGCCAGCCACGCGTTCGGCTCGTTTCGTCTTGCGGAAGCTCACACTTGCCCTGGTAAGAACGCCCTCGATGGCGCTCTCAAGCACGTCCCCGACCAGCTCGCTCACTGAATCGCGGTGCCCGGCGAACGGCCTCCCCAGGAAGCGTTCGTACAGGAGCATGGCGTAAGGGACACCAAGATCGGCCAACGGCTGGATGCTCTTGAGCCCTTGCCGCGTGTCTGCCTTGTCCAGGCGGTGAAGCACGTCTGGCGGGCCCTCCGGTGGGCCTTCCCGCAAGAGTTGGCAGGCTGTCTCCACAAGGGCGTGGATGCGCTGATCCGTGAGTCCACCGTATGACTTCAGGGGCGCCAGCGGTTGCATTCGGATCTTCCGATCGATTGATCGAATTGCGTCCTGTGCGACTTCCACGTTTGTGCGCTGGGTAGTGACATATGCCAATTCCGGCGGGGTAAAGCCCAGCATGGTGCGAAGCACGATGAATGTAATTGGTGCTTCGTGCACTGTCTTGAGAACAAGCTCGGGTGAGAGATTTCTGAAGTTTTTAGTCGTACGCTTTAGTGCCTCGTAACCCTGCTCGAACGCCGGGTAATCGACAAATCCCGGCCCTTTAGGAAGAGTCAGAAACTCCGATTGCAGACTTCCAAACACTTCGTCCACATACATATCCAGATTGGCCTGGACTTGTTTGAACGGGACTTCAAACGGGAACGGCATCCCTATCCTCCCCTTCAAACAGTGGAATTGTTGTCGGTATTTTGGCTTCTCGCACTCCCGCTTCCAGCGCAAGCTGCTTTATGATTGGCCGGACATCGCCGAGTCGCTGCACGGCTCTCGCAAAGAGTTCTAGTCGCTCGGTAGTAGGCTTTGAGCAATCCCAATGCTTGTAGAGGCGGTAAATTGCCACCCGGGTAAGGTGTCCGTACACGATACAGCGAACATCGCCGGCAGTCGGTTTCATCCCGGCAGCACTCAACTGTCGGAGCTCGTCCCGTACTATCACTACAAGGTGCTCGGCGCTGTCGAAGCGCAATTCCGCAGGGGTAGCGAGCTTGTCCCGGCAGACGAAGACGGTATCCACAATCGAGGAGCCAGTGCCATGAATATGGATTGATCCGCCCATTTCAGCCGGACAGGGAATAGACGCAGAACAGATGAGTTTCGCGTCCAAAATGGCGACACCCACCGCGTGATACGCCTCGATCTTGTTGTGGTGATACGTAAACACCAACGGGGCACCGGCCTTCAATGCATGGGCCATCTTCCGATAGACGGCCGAGAGGCCGTCGGTAAAGTGCGTCAATCCCCGCGACTCGGTTACGTTCCCTGTCAGTTCATCTTTTGAGCGGGTGGACAAGCGCTCGAACCCGTGCACGTTGGACACGGCCAGTCGGCGCAGCCAGACGTAGCAGAAATCCATGAGCTCGCTGTACTGCACATTCCCAAAATAGGGAGGGTCGGTAAATACCGCATCAAGGCTGCCTTTGCGGAGCGTCACCTGCGTTGAACTTTCGCATCGGATTGAAATCCTGCGCTGACGCGCGCCGTTCTTACGTTCTCCGATCCATTCACCGACAATCGGCACGACTACCTTGCGCTCCCCCTTGGGGCGAACCTCGAATGGGGCATCGCAGTATTGCTTCGCTTTGGCGTACTTGTCGATGATGTTCAACCATCCGCCAGAGCCGACATTGGTGTTGTTGCCGTTCAGGATGCCGAGGAGATTCGATTCACATTGGACGAGGCCAACCGGGAATCCATGCACCGAGAAGATGTCGAGCGATTTCAGTGCCATCGTGTCATACCTGCATAGCATGTTCTGATATCGCAGGAGATCGGACAGGTTGGTCGCAAGCGCTTTCCGTATCCGTTCGTCAGGTAGCTTCGCTATAAAGCGACAGCTTATTTCCAGACCGAGAAGTTGGCGGTCATTGAAAAGCTCGCGATAACGTGCATACCCCCAGCGATGCAGCCGGTCGCTTTCGTCGCCAGCGGGAATAGCGTCCTCCGGAACGAAATTTGGGGTTGCCCGCTTCCACCGTGCTGTTGCGGCTGACACCCCCTTAAGGTCTCGGGCATCCGGCTTCTTGAAGAAGCGGCCCTTATGCGCTTCCTTCCGGAGTGGATTGTAATATTCGATTGCAAATAGACGATGTCGAAGGGGGCCGGATGTGGGGCGTGGATAGCGGTTCACGTGCCCGCAATGACGGCACTCACATTTGCTTTTGCGTGCCGGACCTTGTTCGCTTAGTCCCGACCCGCATGCGTGACAACTGCCTGGATGATGGAGATTGGCAACTTCATTCAATTCGCCACAGTCGGGACAGGCCAGCACGTTGCGCGGATGCCTGGTGCCATCGGCAACCAAGTAGCTCGGAAAGAGATCGACATCCCGCTCACATTTGTCGCACTCAACCACCTTGACCCACAGAAAATATTTTACTGGCACATCCTTGTCGCCATAGATCGGGCAATCGGTGCGATAGAACGCTCCGATATCCCGTTCAAGATGAGTCAGCAGGCAGCCCGCCGCCTGCCGGTACGCACTAAGATCCAGGTGTTCGATTTCCTCGCGGACAATCCAGGCCGCCATCGGGTTGATATCGAAACCCACTACATCACAACCGACGCGATTCGCCTCGATTAGCGGTGTTCCCCCGCCCATGAACGGGTCGGCAATCATTCGGCCGGGAAAGTCGTTGGCCTTAAAGAAGGACTCAGTCAGAGGTTGGTCTCCGAACTCGGAAAGTATGAGTCCCCGAAAAAGCGTACCGGGTCGCCGCGCGAACCACTTGTGAACCGCGATGATCGGCCGGTATACCTGCTGAATCTGCTTTTCCCTCAATGCGAGGGAAGCGATCAGCGGGATATTGAATCGTGCCTCAATTGTCATATACGTCGCGCTTTCACTCTGCCACTCTAGCTTGCCCGATAGCTTTTTCCAGGAAGATCGACCGCATTACTGTCGTGATGCGGATCCAGAATCTCCCGCATCGAGCGGCGGATGAGCAGCTGAAACCTTGTTCTCTCGAGCGAGTCAATGACGGCGTAGTCTTCAGGATCGATCGTAATCGTCGCACGCTTGAGGGTGTTCTCTTTCCCGTGGCTCAACATCGAATATGTCCCGTGTCAGCAATGCTCATACGCTATCTTACCAACCATGGAGGCGGTCCCCAAGGGAAAGGTTACGAATTCCCCCGATGCTCTGAAATGTCCACAAACGGGGTTGTTAAGCTGCTCCTACACCCAGAGGAACAGCACAGTATTCCTGTATTCAGTCATTGTTCGATCAGAGCGCCGCCGCCATCAAAGTTCTTCGCCACACCGGTGAGCGCTACGTAGTCCTGCTCATGACGGGAAACGATGCTGACTTCGATTCCGTTGACAATAATGGAGCGGCTTCTCATCTGCGCGTCCTTGTCAGTTCAATCATTTTGCCGGCGCCGGCAAAATGATGGTCCGGGTCATTTTTCGATTGCTTGCGCGACGTTACGGCGCGCGACATGGCCTGTTCGAAGCGCCGCCCTAGCGCGGCAACTGCACGACGAAGCGCTCGATCCCCGCGAGCAGCATTTCGACCGCAATCGCGGTAAGCACCAGTCCCATCAGGCGTTCCACGGCGATCACGCCGCGCCTGCCGATCCAGCCGCTGATGCGCTGCGCCGAAATCATCACCAGGGTGGAGATCAGCATGGCGAGGCTGAGCGCCGCCACCCAATCGAACACGCGCTGCGGCTCGCGCGACACCAGCAACAGCACGGTCGCGAGCGCCGAGGGTCCGGCGATGGCCGGAATCGCCAGCGGCACGATGAACGTGCCCTCGTCGCCAGTGTCGCCGTGAACACCATCGGCATGCGGGAACACCATGCGCAGGGCGATCAGGAACAGGATCAATCCGCCGGCGATCGCAAGCGCATTGTCCGATAGCCGCAGCAAATGCATGAATTTGTCGCCGCCGAACATGAAGGCGAGCAGCACCGCGTAGGCAATGGCGCATTCGCGCAGCACCACCTTGGTTCGGGCGCCGGGGTCGACGTTTTTCAGCACCGAGATCACCAGCGGCATGTTTCCGAACGGATCCATCACCAGAATCAGCAGGATGGTGGCGGAAACGATATCCATGGCGCTGTGCCGGCTATAGCGAGCCGCGCCGGTCGCCACTGGTAAAGCCCATCAGCGGTGCGGCATGCTCTTTACCAAACGCAACTACTTTGAACAGCTCGCCCATTTCCGCAGGCGAGAGGAGCTGTTGCGCCGCGACCGCCTGCGGCAGATAGGCCGCCGCATTTTCCGGCGGCGTGCGCAGCAGGATGTCGGTGATGCCGCAGTTGATGAGAAACTGCGCCTGCCCGGTGTAACCCAGCAGTTCCAGCCCCGCTTCCTCGCCGGCGCGCGCCACGGCGCTGAAATCGATATGGCTGGTGATGTCCTGCAGTCCGGGCAGGAAAAAAGGATCGGCATGCGCGCGATGGCGGTAGTGGCACATCAACGTGCCCTCGCTGCGTTCGGCATGGTAGTACTCGTGCGCCGGGAAACCGTAGTCGATGAGCAGGATCACGCCGCGCGCCATCGATTGCGCGAGCGATCTGACAAAGCCGCGGGCGACCAGCTGAATTTCGGTCTGATAGCCCTCGGGCAATCGCAGCGCCGCGGCCGCCGTGAGCAACTCTGCGCCGGCGGGTCGCCAGGCCCAGGCGAATATTCCGTCGTTCAGCGTGACGCCCGCTTCCTCCAGGCCGGAGGCGCCGGCTCTGACCATGTGCACCGGCATCGCGTCCAGCACCTCGTTGGCGATGATCAGGCCGAGATATAGCGTCGGCAGCCGGTTGAGCCAGATCACCCGCTCGACGAGGTGCGGCAGCTTCAGCGCGAGCAGATCGCGCCCGCGCTCGCGCAGGTCGGGACTGACTTCGAGGATGTAGTAATGGCGCGGCAGCCGGTCCAGCCGTTCCAGCTCGGCGAGCAGGGCGGCGGCGAGGGCACCCGAGCCGGCGCCGATTTCCAGGATCTGATCCAGGCCCGATTCCAGCACCTCGGCCGCCTGGCGCGCCAGCGTCTGGCCGTAGAGCGGGGTCATTTCGGGGGCGGTGATGAAATCGCCCTCGCGCCCCAGTTTTCTCGCGTCGGCGCTGTAATAGCCCAGACCCGGCGCATGCAAGGCCAGCTCCATGTAGCGCGCAAACGGGATCCATCCGCCACCGGCAGCGATGTCGCCGTGGATCAGCGCGGCGAGCTTTTCGCTGTGCGCCAGCGCTTCGGCCGGCGGGGTGGGCAAATCAGACATATTCGGCAGACGTTTTCGAGATAGTGCGCGAATCCGGTAAAATCTTCAAATCATGTCCAAGCAACTGCAGGGCAAGACCATCCTCGTCACCGGCGCGGCCAAGCGGGTCGGCGCGGCGATCGCGCGCCGGCTGCACCGGGCCGGCGCCGATCTGACGCTGCACTACCATGCGTCGGAGCGCCAGGCGCACGCCTTGCAGTCCGAGCTCAACCTGCAGCGCGCCCGGTCGGTGATCCTGGTGAAGGCCGATTTGCTGGAGACCGGCGGCCTCTCGGAAATCGTGAAAACCTGCGCCGAACGCTTCGGTTCTCTCGACGCCCTGGTCAACAACGCTTCGGTATTCTACCCTACGCCCGTAGGCGCGATCAGCGTGGAGAACTGGGACGAACTGGTCGGCGCCAATCTGAAGGCGCCCCTGTTTCTCGCCCAGGCGGCGGCGCCGTATCTGAAAAAAGTAGCGGGTTGCATCGTCAACATCACCGACATCCACGCCGAGCAGCCGCTGAAAAACTATGTGGTCTACAGCATTGCCAAGGCCGGGCTCGTCGGCCTCACCAAATCGCTCGCGCGCGAACTCGGGCCCGAGGTGCGCGTGAACGCGGTCGCGCCCGGCCCCATCGCCTGGCCCGAAGACGGGACCTTCGACGAGGTGACGCGCCAGCGCGTGATTTCGCATACCCTGCTCAAGCGCATCGGCGAGCCCGATGACATCGCCCGCGCGGTGTACTATCTGATCGCAGAGGCGCCTTACGTTACGGGGCAGATCATCGCCGTCGATGGTGGCAGGAGCGTAAATCTGTGAGCGATGATCTGGACTGGCTTGGGGGATCAACAAGGGGGTGTACCCCCTTGTTCGTTGAGACTACGGGGCAGATCATCGCCGTCGATGGCGGGCGCAGCGTGAACCTGTAGATGAACGCCCCGGATCATAAGCAGTTGGAGAAACGGCGCGTAGACGCGAACAAGTTGGAGAAGCGACTGTGCCGCCTCGCCGGGCAGGCGATCGCCGATTTCAACATGATCGAAGCCGGCGACCGCGTCATGGTCTGCCTCTCGGGCGGCAAGGACAGCTATGGCTTGCTCGACGTGTTGCTCAAGCTGCGCGCGCGCGCGCCGATCGCGTTCGACATCGTCGCGGTCAATCTCGATCAGAAGCACCCGGGCTATCCGGCGCATGTGCTGCCCGATTACCTGAAGTCGCTCGGGATTGAATTCTTGATTGCGGAGCAGGACACCTATTCCGTGGTCAAACGCCTGATCCCCGAAGGCAAGACCATGTGTTCGCTGTGCTCGCGCCTGCGCCGCGGCGTGCTTTACCGCCTGGCGGGCGAGCTCGGGGCAAGCAGGATCGCCCTGGGACATCATCGCGACGACATTCTGGAAACCTTTTTTCTCAACCTGTTCTTCGGCGGCAAGCTGAAAGCCATGCCGCCGAAGCTCGCGTCGGATGACGGCAAGCACGTGGTAATCCGCCCGCTCGCGTATGTGAAGGAAAAGGATCTCGCGCGCTACGCCAAAGTGCGCGCCTTTCCCATCATTCCTTGCGATCTGTGCGGCTCTCAGGACCAATTGCAAAGAAAGCAGGTGAAGCAGATGCTGCGGTCGTGGGAAAAGGAATTCCCCGGCCGGGTCGAAACCGTATTCAACGGCCTGCAGCGGGTGGCGCCCTCGCATTTACTGGATCGCAAACTGTTTGATTTCCCCGCCGTCGCCGCAGGCGGTGTGATGACCGAGGATGGAGATAAAGCCTTTGATGCAGAAGATTTTTCTTCTATCGCGCCGTCCCCGCTGAGGATCATGCCGACACCGAAATAGATCGGTGCTCAGTCGTAGATTGTCAAATTCAGCTTGTCATGCTAAGATTTTCACATGAACTGCGCTGAGCGGCTGGTTTCGATTTTCGGCAGCCAGGCCGAGGTGGCCCGGCGCTTCCGCCTGGACCGCGCGGTCGTCAACAACTGGGTCAAATCCGGTTATGTTCCGGCGCGCTGGGCAATGGAGGTCGAGCGTGCCACCCAGGGCAAGGTCGAGGCGGTCGAAGTGCTCAACGAAGCCAACGCCAAGAAACCGGTCCGAGTTAAATCGCGCCCCGACGATCTGTTCGGGTCGCACCTTCCGGGGAGTGACGCCATGAGCGATTTCGCACCACCCAAACGCATTCATTCTTTTCATCCGCCGCAGCGCACGCTGATGGGGCCCGGGCCCTCGGAGATCAACCCGCGCGTGATGGCGGCGATGAGCCTGCCGGCGATCGGCTATCTCGATCCGGTGTTCGTCGAGATGATGGAGGAACTCAAGTCGCTGCTGCGCTACGCCTTCCAGACCAAGAACGCGCTCACCTTCCCGGTCTCCGGCCCCGGTTCGGCCGGCATGGAGTATTGCTTCGTCAACTTGGTCTCTCCCGGAGACAAGGTCATCGTCTGCAGGAACGGCGTGTTCGGCGGGCGCATGATCGAGAACGTGGAGCGCGCCGGCGGCACGCCGATCGTCGTCGAGGATGCCTGGGGCGAGGCGGTCGATCCGCACAAGCTGGAACACGAGCTGAAGAAAAACCCCGACGCGCGCCTGGTGGCGTTCGTGCATGCCGAGACCTCGACCGGGGTGCAGTCCGACGCGAAGACGCTGGTGGAGGTCGCGCACAAGCACAACGCGCTCGCTATCGTCGATGCCGTGACCTCGCTCGGCGGCACGCCGGTGCTGACCGACGAATGGAACGTCGACGCGATCTACTCCGCCAGCCAGAAATGCCTGTCGTGCACGCCGGGCCTGTCGCCCGTGTCTTTCAGCGACCGCGTGGTCGAGCAGGTCAAGGCGCGCAAGGACAAGATCCATTCCTGGTTCATGGACATGAACCTGCTGCTCGGCTATTGGGGCGCGACCACCCGCACCTATCACCACACGGCGCCGACCAACAGCCTGTACGCGCTGCACGAGGCGCTGCTGATCCTCAAGGAAGAGGGCATCGAGAACGCGTGGGCGCGGCATACGCGCCATCACCTCGCGCTGAAAGCCGGCCTCGAAGCCATGGGGCTCGAGTTCCTGGTGAAGGAACAGGCGCAACTGCCGCAGATGAACGCGGTGTTCGTGCCCGAGGCGATCAAGGCGCGCGAAGCCGAAGTGCGCAAGACCCTGCTCACCGAGTTCAACCTCGAGATCGGCGCCGGCTTGGGACCCCTGGCCGGCAAGATCTGGCGCATCGGCCTCATGGGCTATTCGTGCAAGCCGGAGAACGTGATGCTGTGCCTGTCGGCGCTGGGTTCGGTACTCTCGGATATGGGATTGCCGATTCACGTCGGTGACGCCGAAGCGGCCGCGCATGGCGCCTATGCCGCGCTGCATGCCAGGGCGGCGCAGCAGAAACAGCAGCAGAAAAAGCGCGTGGCCTGACGCGCAGACTCAGACTCGCGCGAGGGCCTGCAGAAACAGGGCTTGAACCCGGTCACGGGAACGCCGAAAGAATTGGCACGCCTGGTCGCAACCGACCTCGAACGCCGGGCGCGGGTGGCGCGCGCCGCACACATCGGGGTAGACTGAATCCATCAGGGGGATCGCCAAATGAAACTCGATATTTTTAATCATTTTTTCCCGAAAAAATTCTACCAGCGCATGCTCGAGGTCTCGCCCAAGGGGCGCGACATGCAAAAGCGCGTGCGCGAAATTCCGTGCATCGCCGACCTGGACGAGCGCTTGCGCATCATGGACCTCTTCGACGACTACGCGCAGGTGCTGAGCCTGCCCTCGCCGCCGATCGAAGTGTTCGGTCCGCCGCCCGTCTCGACCGAAATGGCGCGGCTCGCCAACGACGGCTTCGCCAAATTGGTGCGCAAATACCCCCAACGTTTTCCCGCGTTCGTCGCCTCCTTGCCCATGAACGACCCGAAAGGCCTGCTCACCGAGGCGCGCCGCGCGATCAAGGAACTCGGGGCGGCCGGGGTGCAGGTGTACAGCAATGTCAATGGGCGGCCGCTCACCGCGCCGGAGACGCTGCCGCTATTCGACCTGATGGCGAAACTCGACCGCCCCATCTGGTTGCACCCGGCGCGCGGCGCCGACTTTGCGGATTACAAGGGCGAGAAAAAGAGCCATTATGAAATCTGGTGGACCTTCGGCTGGCCTTACGAGACCAGCGTGGCCATGGCGCACATCGTATTCGCCGGCTTGTTCGACAAGCATCCGAACCTAAAGATCATCACCCATCACCTGGGCGCGATGATCCCCTACTTCGAGGGCCGCGTCGGCCCAGGCTGGGACCAGCTCGGCAGCCGCACCTCCGACGAGAACTATTACGCCCTGCTCGCCAGGCTGAAGAAACGCCCGCTGGACTATTTCAAAATGTTCTACGCCGACACGGCCGTGTTCGGTTCCCTGGAAGCGACCAAGTGCGGGCTGAAATTCTTCGGGCCGGACAAGGTGCTATTCGCCTCGGATGCGCCGTTCGATCCGGAGAAGGGCTCGGCCTATACCCGCTGGACCATCGAGATCATCGATCGCCTCGATCTCTCGCCGGCCGAGCGCCACGCGATCTACGAAGGCAACGCGCGCAAGCTGCTGAAGCTGGGATAATAATTTCCAGCAATAAACTTCCAGCGTTAGGGGCTGGACGCGAATTATAAACTGCCCTATAGTCGGTTCCTTATATAGAGGAGGGAGCGTATGAAAACAGGTATCGAGGCAGGAATGACGGCCACCAGCAGGATCACCATCGACAAACCGCGCACCATCGATTTCCTGGGGGAGGACCTGCGCATCTACGCTACCCCCGAGATGGTGCGCGATATCGAGGTGACTTGCCGGGATTTCCTGCTCGATTATTGCGACGCCGGCGAGGACTCGTTGGGTACCGGGGTCCGCGTCTCCCACGGCGGAGCGACACTGCTGGGGATGAACGTGGAAATCACCATCAAGGTCACCAAGGTGGACGGGCGCGCGGTGAGCTTCGAGGCCATCGCCTCGGACGGCGTCGAGCAGATCGGCAGCGGCGAGCACAGCCGGTTCGTGATCGATGTCGCGAAAATCAAGTCCAGGGTCATGGCGAAGGCGCAAAAGGTCAGGGGCGGGTAGCTTGGGCTCCGCTCGCGCAGCCCGACGATTTACTGCGAGCGTATCGACCCATTTCGGCTAGAAGGCCGCTGGCCTTCTGCCCAACCTACCGAATGGCGGGTGAGATGTCAGGCGAAGCCAAGAAAGTTCCGGTCTATTGCTACCAGTGCGCGTCGGGACCCGATCTGCTTGTCGTGAAGGTGAAGGACGGAGTGGCGCTGGAGGTCGAGCCCAACTTCAAGGCGGCGGAAGTGCATCCCGGCGGGGGCAAATGCTGCGTTAAGGCTTACGGCCTGGTGCAGAAGAACTACAACCCCAACCGCCTGCTATCCCCGATGAAGCGCACCAACCCGAAGAAGGGAAGGGACCAGGATCCCGGGTTCGTGCCCATCTCCTGGGACGAAGCGCTCGACATCGTCGCCGGCAAGCTCAACCGAATCCGCGCCAAGGGCCTCACCGACGAATCCGGCTGTCCAAGGGTGGCGGCGAGCTTCGGTGGGGGCGGCACGCCCACCTATTACATGGGCACCTTCCCGGCGTTTCTTTCCGCCTGGGGGCCCATCGACTTCAGCTTCGGCAGCGGCCAGGGCGTGAAGTGCTATCACTCGGAGCATCTCTTCGGCGAGTTGTGGCACCGGGCCTTCACCGTGGTTCCGGACACGCCGAGCTGCAAGTACATCCTGTCCTTTGGCGCCAACGTGGAAGCCTCGGGCGGTGTGTCTAGCGTATTGCGCCACGCGCAGGCGCGGGTCAACAAGCACACCAAGCGGGTGCAGATCGAGCCCCATCTCTCGGTCACCGGCGCCTGCTCGGCGGAATGGGTGCCGATCAAGCCCAAGACCGATCCGGCGTTCATGTTCGCCATGCTCCACGCGATGTTGCACGAGCACGCGCGTGAACGGCTCGATCTCGACTTTCTCAAGCAACATACCGGCTCGCCTTACCTGGTCGGGCCCAACGGATATTTCCTGCGCGAGCGCGCGAGCCGCAAGCCGCTGCTGTGGAACCTGAAGCGCAATGGCGCGGTCCCGTTCGATACGCCCGACGCCGATCCCGCGCTGGAAGGTTCCTTCACCTGCGACGGAATCGAAGTGGGCCCCGATGAACGGGTCTGGCAACACCATGCCGTCCCGGTGGAAACCAGCTTCACCAAGCTCGTCGCCCATGTAAAGTCCTACACCCCGGAGTGGGCCGAAAAGATCTGCGACATCCGCACCGGTACCATCCGCCGGGTGGCCGGAGAATATCTCGATCACGCGCAAGTGGGCGCCACCACGGTGGTTGACGGCGTGACGCTGCCGCTGCGGCCGGTGGCCATAACGCTGGGCAAGACCGTGAACAACGGCTGGGGCGGCTACGAGTGCTGCTGGGCGCGTACGCTGATCTCTTGTCTGGTGGGTGCGATCGAAGTGCCGGGCGGCATTCTTGGCACCATCGTGCGCCTGAACCGGCCTGCAACGACCCGGCAGGCGAG
Source organism: Betaproteobacteria bacterium (assembly GCA_016234705.1). GTDB lineage: Bacteria > Pseudomonadota > Gammaproteobacteria > Burkholderiales > SG8-39 > 2-12-FULL-64-23. The sequence goes on from JACRAS010000051.1 coordinate 48,366, forward strand.
CGTCGCGAAGGGGCCCGACGGGTTCATGGCCTATCCGATGAACCCGACCGACAAGGAGAATTGGGTGTCGCGCCCCAACGTGCGCAACGCCCACCGCACCTTGGTGCCGCTGTCGGCCGATTCGCCTTGGAGCACGGCGCTGGGTCCGACGCATCTCGCGTGGATGTTCCGCAAGGAAGCGCCCGAGCACTGGCCCGAGGTGACGGCGCCGGATCTGTGGTTCGTGTACCGCACCAATCCGGCGATTTCCTTTTCGGACTCGCCGGAAGTCACCCGGCGCATCGCCGAGTTCCCGTTTATCGTATGCTTCACCTTTACCCGCGACGAAACCAACCACATGGCGGACGTGCTGCTGCCGGAAGCCACTGACCTGGAGAGCACGCAACTTATCCACATCGGCGGCACCGGCGCCGGCGAGCAATACTGGGACAGCAAGGGTTTTGCGCTGCGGCAACCGGTAGTTCCGCCGCGCGGCGAAACACGGGAGTTCACCGACATCGCTACTGAGCTCGCCAAGCGCGCCGGGCTGCTGGAGAAATACAACCGGGCCATCAACCGCGGCGCCGTGGCGGTCGCGCTGAAAGGCGAAAATTTCGACTTCGAGCTGGATCCCGCGAACGCGCATTCCGCGGAGGAAATTTGGGATGCGGTGTGCCGGGCGGCGAGCGCGCACCTGACAGGCGGCGAGGAAACCGACGGGCTCAGTTGGTACCGGGAGCATGGGTTCAAGACTCGACCGATTTCCCGGCTCCAGTGGTACCTCTTTCCCGAAATGAAGAAGCAGGGGCTTCGTTTCGAGATGCCTTACCAGGAGCAGCTCGCCCGGATCGGCGTGCAACTCGGCAACCGGCTGCACGAACAGGGCATCACCTGGTGGGACACCCAGCTCAAGGAATACCAGGCGCTGCCGGCGTGGAAGGATTTCCCCGGGGTATGGGAGCAGGACACGGTGCGGCTCGGCGGCAAACCGGAGGAGTTTCCGTTCTGGCTGCTCACCGCCCGCAGCATGCAGTATTCCTGGGGCAGCAACGTGGGCATCCCGCTCATGGACGAAGTATCGAAGAACGTGAAGGGCCACCACGGCGTCGTGATGAACGCCGGCAAGGCCAGGGAGCTGGGATTGAACGACGGGGACCTGATCGAAGTGCGCTCCGCGCTGCGCTCGACCCGCGGCAGGGCGGTGCTCACCCAGGGCATCCGGCCCGACACGCTGCTCATGCTGGGTCAGTTCGACCATTGGGCCACGCCCTACGCCAAGGACAGGGAGACCCCGAGCATGAACACGTTGACGTCCATGTCCCTGGAGCTTACCGATGCCACCGGCTCGATTGCCGACATCGTGCGGGTGGGCGTGACGCGGGTTGCCGCCTAGGATTGCCATGGCCCGCTACGTCATGGTGGTAGACCTCCGGAGCTGCGTCGGCTGCCAGACCTGCACCACGGCCTGCCGCCACGCCAACGCCACGCCGCCGGGCGTGCAATGGCGCCAGGTGCTCGACATCGAGTCGGGCGAATACCCGGACGTGCGCCGCACCTTCATGCCGGTGGGCTGCATGCACTGCGGCGACCCGCCGTGCATGCACGTGTGTCCTTCCACCGCCACCTACCAGCGGGACGACGGCTTGGTGGGGATCAACTACGACCTCTGCATCGGCTGCGGTTACTGCGCCGTGGCCTGTCCCTACCAGGCGCGCCACATCGTGCACCGGGCAAGCTTCGCCTACGGCGACCAACCCACCGAGTCGGAAGCCGCGCGCTTCGACGAGAAGCGGGTGTCGGTGGCCACTAAGTGCACCTTCTGCATCGAGCGCGTCGATGAGGCGAAGGAGAAGGGACTCACGCCGGGGGTGCATCCCGAGGTGACCCCGGCCTGCGTCAATTCCTGCATCGCCGAGGCGCTGCACTTCGGCGATAAGCAGGACCCGCAGAGCAAGGTGTCGCGGCTGATCAGGGAAAACGAGAGCTTTCGCATGCACGAGGAACTGGGCACCGATCCGGGGATGTATTACCTGTGGGACGGTCGCAAATGAGCCGCGTCGCACCCTGGCACCAAGCTAACTGGGACTGGCGGGCCGCCTGCAATTTCATCGGTGGCGGCGCAGGCGCCGGAGTGCTGCTGTTCGCCGCCATCGCCGCCGCCCAGGGCGCGCCGTTCCGGGCGAGCGGTCTGCTGGGCCTCGTTCTGGTGGGCGCCGGACTCAGCTTCGTTTGGCTGGAAATCGGCAGACCGTTTCGTGCCCTCAACGTGTTCCTGCATCCCCACACCTCGTGGATGACGCGGGAGGCCATGGTGGCGCCGTTCCTGTTCGGAGCCGGCTTCGCCGCGCTGCTGCTCGGCAGCGTCGCCGTGTTCTGGGTGGCGGCGGCCCTCGGGATGGTTTTCCTCTATTGCCAGGGCCGCATGCTGTTTGCCTCCAAGGGAATTCCCGCCTGGCGCCAGACCACCATCGTGGCGCTCATCATGATCACCGGGCTCACCGAAGGCGCGGGCTTCCTCGCCGCAGTGCTGCCGTGGGTCGCGCCGGAGCTGCCGCTGCGTTGGCCGCTGGCGTCATTGTTCCTGATGCTGGTCGCGCGGACCGTGGTCTGGCGCAGCTACCTGCACCAGCTCGCGGCCGCAGGGGCGCCGGCCAAGACCCTGGCGGTGTATGCGGGGTTCGACAAGCCCTTTATCTTCGTCGCTAACGCGCTGCCGGCGCTGCTCGCAGTGACGGTGCTGTTGGCCGGCGGAGGGGCGTTCACCTCGGTTTTGGCGGGGATTCTCGCGGTGGCAGGCGGCTGGGCGCTCAAATTCACCGTCGTTGCCCGCGCGGCGTACAACCAGGGCTTCGCGCTGCCGATTCATCCCGTGCGGGGGCAGGGCGGGCGTTTGCCCGGAACCAAACCCGGCTGGGCGCCGCCCGCGAGATAGCGCTTTTCGGGCGCATGCGCCGGGATAAATTTCACCGGCTGGCGCCGCTCCAATTCAGTGTTTCGTTCTGAAATCCACAAAGAGGAGGCAATAACGATGCTGCCAAGAGACATGCTTGCCCGCTGCGCGAGTAATTTTTCTCGAAAGATAGCCTATTACTGCGGTGATGACAAACGCACATGGCGGCAAATGCATGAGCGATCCGACGCGCTCGCCCGGATTTCGGTTTTTCCTTTGCGTCAGCGTGTCGATGCGAATCGCGTTGCGCAGCCGCGGATGTCTCGGTTTGGTTCAGCGCCAGGGCACCAGCCCCTTTTCGCCGGCAAGCCAATTCTTGAGCTCGCCTTTCTTGACCTTGGCATTCGTCGTCTTCGGCAACTCCTTGACGAAGACGATGTGCTTGGGCGTCTCCGGCCGGCTTAGCTTGCCGTCGCAGAACGCGATGATCTGCGCCGCAGTCGCATCCGCATGCGAGGCCTTCTTCACCACGATGGCCACCACCGCCTCGCCCCACTCCGGATGCGGCACCCCGACCACCGCCACCTCCTCGATCGCCGGGTGCTCGACCAGGATCGCCTCGACGGAGGACGGAAACACGTTCACCGCGCCGGTGATGATCATGAATTTCTGGCGATCCAGCAGATACAGGTAGCCGCGCTCGTCGAGCCGGCCGATGTCGTTGGTCCGCAGCCAGCCATCGGGCAGGGCCTCCGCCGTCGCCTGCGGCAGGTTGCGAAAACCCTTCATCATGGTGTTGCCGCGCAGCCAGATCTCACCGGGCTCGCCGACGGGCAACGGCATGCCGGACTCGTCGCGGATCGAGCAGTCGTAGTGGATCGCGACGCGTCCCACCGACTTCAGCAGGCCCGGCTCCTCGCGCAGCGCCCGCTCGTGGTCCGCATTGGTCAGGTAGCTGATCCAGCCGCCGGTGGCCTCGGTCATCGCATAGGTTTGCAGCAGCGCGACCTTGAAAGTCGTTTTGGCGTCGCGGATCAGCTTCGGCGTGGCCGGCGACGAGCCGTAGATCATCATGCGCAGCGAGGACAGGTCGTACACCGAATTGGCCTGTACTTCGCTGACCGCCCGCTGCAGTATGGTTGGCACCAGCAGACACACCGTCACCCCGAAGCGCCCGATTTCACGCAGGAAACTTTGGATCTGGAATGCGCCGTCGGGGATTGCGGTGGTCATCGCGTTGCCGAGACCGAAGCTGCTCATCATCACGACGATCCAAGCCGACGCGCCGGGCATGTACCAGATGTCGTCGGGCCCCAAGCCGAACGAGGTCAGCGAGTGCAGGATGCAGTTGGTGCCCCCCTCCTGGGTCAGCATCACGCCCTTGGGGACGCCGGTCGTGCCGGAGGTGTAGCTGATGAGCAGCAGGTCATCGGGCGCGATCGGCGGCCAGGTCGGTTCGCCCTGCGCCTGCGCCAGCAGCGACTCGTAGTCGAGCGCGAAGCCGTGCTCCTCGCCGAAGCCGATCAGCGTCACGCCGAGTCTCTGGATCTCCGCCACGCGCTCGGCGGCGAGGTGCTTGCAGCGCGCGTCAACCAGCAGGTACTTGGTGCCGCTGTCCTTCAGCATGTGCAGCATCTCGGGCCAGGGGTACTGGGTGTTCAGGCCGACCCGCGGCGCGCCGATCTTCATGCAGGCGAAGAAGTGCTCGTAGACCTCGAAGGTCTCCTGCGTCAGGATCGCGACGGTCTCGTCCTTGCGATGCCCGAGCTTCTGCAGCGCAACCGCGAAGCGGTCGGAGCGCTGGTCCATCCGTGCCCAGGTGGCCGAGCGTTCGCCGCACAGGTAGGCGGTCTTGGTCGGGTAGTTGCGCGCGCAGCGCTTGATCATGTCTCTGGGCAGCATGGCGGTCTCCTGTATCAGGCAAGTATAGGCATAGGAAATTCGTAACTACTCAGGTGGCCATCACCATGATGCCACCAACATGGTGTTGATATTCTACCCCCCCCCCCGTGTCAAGGCCGCGGCCGTGTACAGAGGTGGCCCGGTTTGTTAGGTCAGGTTTTCGGGTTTCTTAAGGGAGATCCCGCCGGTTGCGGTTATCCACGGCGCCGCCGCCCGCCCCTCTAAGGCGGACGGCGAGCGGCGCGGTGATGACGGGCACCACGATTTTCCTGGTAAATCAGAACGCGCGCGCGGCGCCGGCTGTCGCCGACCGCGCCTGCGTGCTCGAGACCGGGCGCGTGGTGCTCACGGGCAGCGGCGCCGAACTGCTCGAAGACAAACAGGTGAAGGAGGCTTACCTCGGCTTGTAATTCTGTTTTCATATCCGGCCCGTTGCAAATTCATTTTGCAACGGGTTCTTTCAGCTTGGGGCGATCTTCGCCAAACTCGATGACGAACCTGTTGAGGAGCGCGTCTATGCCCTTGGGCTTGCCGAGAAACTTCACTCCGGAGCGCCGTGCGAGGCTGCCATCGGGCTGCGCGATCGAAACCGTGTAGCGCACCTCGAGGTCGGCAACGATCGGTTTGCTGCCCGAGATCATGATCTTGCATCCTCTGAGCACGGTGCCGGGCGCCAGCTTTACGCCCGAGTCATAAATCATGCCGCCCATGCCGCTACGGCTGATGTCAACGATACGCGCCTCAAACGGCGCGACGCCGGCGTTGTCGGCGATGCAACGCAGCGACGCGTCCGCAGGGATCTTGAACCTCGGGTGCTCACGCTGTCGTGATCGGACCAGCGCCAGAGGAAGCGCGAACCGAACCGCGGGGTCGCCGTCGAACACCGTCTCGGACGGCGCGGCTGCCGCGAATTCGATGCGCCCGCGCTTGTCGCTTGTCCGAAACACCACGGACGCCTGTTCCAGCAGCGCGGCGTTGGCCCGCCGTTCCTCGCCGTAGGCGAGAACGAAGAATTCCCCGTACTGATCGACGTGCAGCAGCCGCGTCAGAAACAGTTGCCCGGCGTCCCCGACTTCCGCCGACAGTAGCGCGCGATCACGGGCGAGCTGCTGCAGAATGCGCGTAATCTCGATGCGGGAACGAAACAGCGCCCCGGTGGCGCGCGAGGCGTCTTCCGGCGTCTGCTCCGTATCTCCAGCCTTGATCATGTCCGGCCTCAATGGGCAAACAGCATACCTCGGACGCAACTTCCTTCAACTACCCGAATTTGCCCGGGCCGGGATCCCTCGGGCTATCGCATCACCCTGCCTGCCGCAGCTCCCTGTGCCGGGGTTTATTTTCTTCGCGGCGGCTGGTGATGGCGCAGCTTCTGCGCCTCGCGCTCGAGCGGGTCGCGCAAGCGCAGCAGCTTTGCCTGCCTGTTGGTGATCAGCGGATAGTGCCGGGCGGCGTCCAGCGCCCAGCCCACATCCCAGCAGCTTTTCTTTTGCGTCACCCATGACTTCGGGTCCAGCCGGCGCAGGTCGAAGGCGGCCGAGTAGCTGCGCAGCGTCTTCTGGTGGCGCTTGTTGCAGTACTCGTGAAAATAGGACATCGCCAGTTCGCGCAGGCTGCGGTACACGGGGTCGCGCCAGCGCAGCGCCGGATGGTTGGTCTTGGAAATCGCGCCCCAGCAGCCATCGCGGCGGAACAGCGTCACGGTATGGTCGTAGTCGCGGGTCGCCTTGAGGTCCAAGAGCAGCGGCGGCTCGCCGTGCACCCACAGTGCCGCGGCGGCGATCATGGCGCCTTCGATGCACAGCGCGCGGCGCTGGTCGAGCGCTTCGCGCACCGACAGGCAGGTTTCGCCGCCGATCTCGAAGTTCTGCGGAACGGCGTCGATGTAAGCCTGGATTTTCTCCGGAGTGTTAAGACGCCTGAGGAGTGCAAACTCGGCTCTGGTGAGGCCCAGATCCTCACGGCGGGCAAAGCGCTTTTTCTTCATCTTGTCCGCTTGCCACGCTTCACTGGTTTTGCCGGCCGGGCGGTTTTCTTGTTTACGGCCTTTTTGCCGGACGGCTTCGCCGAAGGCGCTTTTTTCACCGGCTGTTTCGTAACTGGATTGGCTGCCCGATTTTTTTTCGCCGGCCGCGCGATTTTCCTGGCGGCCTGGGCTTGCCCGGCAGCCTGTTTTTTCGCGTTCGTACGCAAGGCCGCGGCATAGGCGGTGCGCGCCCAGGGTAGCATCAGTTCGGGCGATTCCATCGCGTCCTCCGGCGCGCGGAAGAAGCCGAGCGTGGCGCGCTTGCCCTTGCGCGCATAGCTGAAAATCTCGCAGCCCGCCTGCTCGAACTCGATGCGGTTCATCTCGTCCGCCTTGAGGTAGAGCGTGTCCTCCGACACGAGGGCGAACATCAGGCCGTCCAGATACACGCCGTGGCCGCCGAACATGCGGCGCGACACCACGGTGCCGAACGGCCCGAACAACTCGATCACATAGTCGACGAAATCATCGGACATCTTCTGGATCCGCCTGTTGTTGAACTCCTGCGGCGGATTGTAGAGCTTGGCGCCCCGCTAGCCAAGCGCGGTCTTGGCCGGCGCCGGCCAGGGTGAGTTTGCCCGTCAGGCCGCTTTCCTCTGCGGATCCGGTTCCGGGCGCCGCCTGAACAGGGGTTCGGGCCGCTCGACCGAAGCCTGGTAGGCCTCGCTAAAATCGTCGAAGGCGGAGAGCGCCTGCTCGGGGTTCTGATCCGCGCGCAGGGCAAAGGCATCGAAGCCGCAGCGCGAGAGATAGCAGAGCTGGTCGCGCAGCACGTCGCCGATGGCGCGCAGCTCGCCGCGGTAGCCATGGCGCTCGCGCAACAGGCGCGCAAGCGAATAGCCGCGGCCGTCGGTAAAGCTGGCAAAACGCACCGCAATCACCTCGAAGCGGGCCAGATCCTGCGCGATCGTGCTTGGGTCCGTGTCCGTTTGCAGCCACACGCCGATGTGCCCGAGGCGAGACGAAAGGATATCGCGCTCGCGCATCCACAGCTCCAGCGGCACGACAAAATCGCCGTCCGCGGGCAGCGACCCGCCCGATCCCTGCTCAAGCAACTGCCAGCCGTCTTGAATCACGGCGCGGTGTCTGATGATCTGTGCCATACACATAGTCCTTGAAAGGTTCGACGCCGATGCGGCGCACCGTGTCGATGAAGCGCTCTTCCTCGCCTTCGCGCTCGGCGAGATAGACCTCGATCAGCTTTTCGATGACCTCGGGCACCTGATCCCGGGCGAACGCCGGGCCGATCACCTTGCCCAGCGACGCGTCCGCGCCTTGCGCGCCGCCGATGGAGATCTGGTAGAACTCCTCGCCCTGCTTGTCCACGCCGAGAATGCCGATGTGGCCGATGTGGTGATGGCCGCAGGAATTCATGCAGCCCGAGATGTTGAGGTCGATCTCGCCGATATCGTGCAGGTAATCCAGATCGTCGAAACGCCGCTGGATCGCCTCGGCCACGGGGATGGTTTTGGCATTGGCGAGCGAGCAGAAATCCCCGCCGGGGCAGGCGATGATATTGGTCAGAAGGCCGATGTTGGGCGTAGCCAGGCCGAGCGGCTTGATTTCGCGCCACAAGGCGTGCAGATCGGAGGCGCGCACGTCCGCAAGGATCAGGTTTTGCTCGTGGGAGACGCGCAGCTCGCCGAAAGAATAGCGCTCGGCCAGGCCGGCGATGGCATCCATTTGCGCAGCAGACGCATCGCCGGGCGCGGCGCCGGTGCGCTTGAGCGACAGCGTCACCGCGGCATAGCCCGGCACCTTGTGCGGGTGAACGTTGCGCCGGTGCCAGTTGGCGAAGGCCTTTTCCGCGGCGAGCATCGCTTCGACGAAGGCGTCCTTTGGCGGCAGTCGGGCGTAGGCGGGGCGGGTGAAACGGCCTTGAATGCGCCGCACTTCCTCCTCGATCAAGGTCGCCGGGCCGTCCCTCAAGTGCGACCATTCTTCCTCGACCTTCTGCGCGAACACCGCCGGCGTGAGTTCCTTCACCAGGATCTTGATGCGCGCCTTGTACTTGTTGTCACGCCGGCCGTAGCGGTTGTACACGCGCAGAATCGCCTCGAGGTAGGTCAGCAGGTGGCGCCAGGGCAGGAACTCGCGGATCGCGTGGCCGACGATGGGCGTGCGGCCGAGGCCGCCGCCGACGATGACGCGAAAGCCCACGGCGCCTTGACCGGCGCCGTCCAAATCTACGCCTTGACCGGCGCGGTCCAGGCCATCGCCTTGGCCGGCGCCGTCCACACCGTCGGCGCTGCGCCGCGCATGCAGGCCGATGTCGTGCACCCAGGTCGCGGCGCGGTCGGCCGCGCTGCCGCTGACCGCGATCTTGAACTTGCGCGGCAGGTAGGCGAATTCCGGGTGCAGGGTGGACCACTGCCGTATGAGCTCGCACCAGACGAAAGAATCGACGATTTCGTCCCGTGCCACGCCGGCAAAATGGTCGGTGGTGGTATTGCGCACGCAGTTGCCGGAGGTCTGGATGGCGTGCATCTGCACCTCGGCCAGTTCGGCCAGGATGTCGGGCGCCTGATCCAGCCTGGGCCAGTTGAACTGGACGTTCTGGCGGGTGGAGAAGTGCGCGTACCCCTTGTCGTAGGCGCGTGCTATGTGGGCAAGCCGTTTTAACTGCGCCGACGAAACCAGGCCATAGGGGATCGCCACGCGCAGCATCGGCGCGTAGCGCTGGATGTAGAGGCCGTTCTGCAGCCGCAGCGGGCGGAAGTCGTCCTCCGACAACTCGCCGGCAAGATGGCGGCGCGTCTGGTCGCGGAACTGGCTTACGCGCTCGTCCACGATGCGCTGGTCGATTTCGTCGTATCGGTACATGCTGTCTTCGGCCTGCTGGCCTGCCCGCCCTCGCGGGCAGGCGGTTATAAGATTTGCCAATACAGGCCGTAGCGTAATAAACTCGGGTTATAAGAAGAACGAATAAATAGGAATATACATATAACGAAGCGGTATTTAGACCCAGGCCATGAATTTTCAACAACTGCGCTATGTGCGCGAGACGGTGCGCCGCGGGCTCAATCTCACCGAGGCCGCCAACGCCCTGCACACCTCGCAACCGGGGGTGTCGAAGCAGATCCGCGAACTCGAGCACGAGCTCGGCTTCGATATTTTCGTGCGCCGCGGCAAGCGCATCACTGCGCTCACCGAGCCGGGGACGGCGGTGCTCGGCATCATCGAGCGCGTGCTGCAGGAAGCCGACAACCTGAAGCGCGCGGCGCACGACTTCAGCGACCGGGATTCGGGCGGACTCACTGTTGCCACCACCCATACCCAGGCGCGTTACGCGCTGCCGCGCGTGGTGGGCGAATTCAAGCGCCGCTATCCCCGGGTCCACCTGACGCTGCAGCAGGGCAACCCGCTGCAACTGGCCGAGATGGTGCAGGCCGGAGCGGCCGACATCGCCATCGCGACCGAGGCGCTCGAAGATTTCCCGGGACTGCTCGCCTTGCCCGGATACACCTGGAGCCATTGCGTGGTGGTGCCGGCCAGGCACGCCTTGCTCAAGGCCGGAACGCTCACCCTGGAGGCGCTGGCGAAATACCCGATCGTGACTTACGATACCGCGTTCGCCGGGCGCACGCACATCGATGCCGCTTTCGCCGCGCGCGGGCTGGGCGTGGACGTGGTGCTGTCGGCCATCGACGCCGACGTGATCAAGACCTACGTCGAACTGGGCCTGGGCGTGGGCATCATCGCCGCCATGGCCTTCGACGCGAAGCGCGATCTGAAGCTGCGCGCGCTCGAGTGTTCGCACCTGTTCCGTTCCAATACCACGCGCGTGGCGGTAAAGCGCGGCAGCCTGCTGCGCGGCTATGCCTATGAATTCATCGAACTGTTCGCCCCGGCCCTGAACCGCAAGCTGATCGAGCGCGCGCTGGCGGGGGAGGGCGAGCTGTACGAACTCTGAGCATGTCCCGCGTTCTGGTGCGTGAACTGGTGCGTTTGGGATGGCCCGTGCTCATCGCGCAGTTGGCGGTGATGGCCAACAGCGTGATCGACACCATCATGGCCGGGCGCTACGGCACGCTAGCCCTGGCCGCGGTGGGCATCGGCTCGAGCATCTACTTTTCGGTGTTCGTCGCGCTGATGGGCGTGCTGCTGGCGCTCACGCCCATCGTTGCGCATTTGTACGGCGCAGGCCGCCACGCGGACATCGGCGAAGAATTGCGGCAAAGCGCCTGGCTCGCGGCCGCGCTGGCGCTGGTCTCGCTCCTGTTGTTCGCCTATCCCGAGCCTTTTCTCGCCGTGGCCAGGCTCGAACCCGCGCTGGAGGCCAAGGTGCGCGCCTATTTGCACGCGCTCGCCTGGTCGGTGCCGGCCTCGCTCCTGTTCCGCGTGTTCTACAGCTTCTCCACCGCGATCTCGCGCCCGCGCACGGTGATGGCGCTGACGCTGGTCGGCCTCGCGCTCAAGGTGCCGCTCAACTGGGTGTTCATGTACGGCAATCTGGGCGCGCCCGAGTTGGGCAGCACCGGCTGCGCGCTGGCGACCGCGCTCGTCTCCTGGATCGTCTGCGCGCTCGCCTGGGCCTGGTGCTGGTTCGAGCCCGGCTATCGGCCGTTCCGGGTGTTCGCGCGCTGGTCCTGGCCGAACGCGAAAGCGCTAGGCCGCATCCTGTCCCTGGGCCTGCCCATCGGTTTGACCTTCCTCGTTGATGTGACCGGTTTCACTTTTATGGCGCTGTTCATCGCGCGGCTGGGCGCGCTTTATTCGGCCGCGCACCAGACCGCCGCCAATCTCGCCGCGCTCACCTTCATGCTGCCGCTCGCGCTGGGCAACGCCGCCAGCGTGGTGGTCGGGCAATCGCTGGGCGCACGCCAGCCTGCGCGTGCGCGCGCCGCGGGTCTCGTCGGCCTCGCGCTGGCGCTCGTCTGCGCCGCGCTCGTGGGCGCGGGCCTTTATTTGTTCGCCGACGGGATCGCCGGACTGTATACCGGTGAGCCTGAGTTGCGCCGCGTCGCCGCCGGACTGATCGCTTTCGTCGCCGTCTATCACCTGTTCGACGCGGTGCAGGCGGTGGCGGTCAATGTATTGCGCGGCTACAAGCGAGCCGTGGTGCCGATGCTGATCTACGCCGTCGCCCTGTGGGGGGTGGGCCTGGGCGGCGGCTATGTGATCGGCTTGACAAGCGTCGACCTGGCCTGGCTCGGCCTGTCCGCGCCCATGGGCGCGGCAGGCTTCTGGCTCGCCGCGATCGCGAGCTTGGTGCTGGCGAGCAGCCTGGTTACGGCGTATTTCCTGCGCGTGAGCCGTCCCGCTACAGCCAGCGTTGCATCGTATAGCCGCCGATAACCGGCCGCTGCATCGCGGCCATGAACATCTGCCGGCCCCATTTGAATTCTTTGTACAGCACGATGAAGCGCCACAGGTCGTGCAGTACCTTGGCGCGCTCGCGCCAGCCGAGCGCCATCAGCGCGGCCGGGAAATCGGCTTCGTGCGGGCGGTCGAAGGCGATCTTGAGCGGGTTCCACTGGTCCGTCGTCCGGCGCACTTCGGAGGCGATCATCCCGCGGTACATTTCCTGCACCGGGCGGTTGCGCGCTCGCGCTTCCACCACCGCTTCGCCGCTAATCGCGCCGGAGTGCAGCGCGCAGCTCATGCCCTCGCCGATCATGTTGAGAAACCCCGCGGCCTGCCCGGTGATCAATACGTTGCCTTTGCCGAACACGTAGCGGTTGATCAGCGACGGTCCGAAATTCTCGCCGCAGCCTTCGTCCCCGGTGTGGGGGTGTAGGCGCACGCCATGCTTTTCGGCGAGGTAATTCACCACGTTCGCGTGTTTTTGCGCAAAATTGTCGCCGCGCTTGAAGCCGACGCCGACGATCTGCTGCCCGTCGCGGGCATGGCTCCAGGTGTAATGCCCGAGGCCGGGGTGGAACCAGAAATGGAAATAATCGGGACTCAGCGGGCAATCGATGATGTCGTGAAATTTCTGCCCGACGAAAAACCAGGGGATCGTTTGCGGGTAATCCGGGTAGATCGAACGGATCACCAGGGAACTGGGCCCGTCGGCGCCGATCACCTGGCGCGCGCGATATTCGACCGGCTCGCCGTTCTTCCGCGCCTGGACGATCACATGATCGCCGTGGTCCTCGAGCCCGGCAAACGAGGTGTGGTCGTGGATTTCCGCGCCGCTCCTTTTTATCGCCCAGTAATCGGAATATTTTCGGTGCAAATGCGGGGTCGGGCCGCCGAAAAAATCCATGCTCATCGACACCATGCTGGGGAAATGAAAGGTCACGCCGCGGCAGGAGGTCGGCTCGTGCAGCGCTTCGCGCGGCAGCGGACCGAAGTTCTCCAGCAGGAAACGGTGGCCGCGCGGCGACAGGATGCCGCTGCAGATCTTGTGGCGCGGCAGCTCCTTCCTCTCCAGGACGATGGTCTCCAAGCCGGCGTCCACCAGGCGCTTGGCCGCCGCGGCCGCCGACAGGCTGGCGCCGACGATGATTACGTCAACCGAGCGCATAAGCGTATGCCTTTTTCATGATGTCCTATCATCCGCCAAATCCGCCAGGTGCACCACCGGACAGTAGTTGACCTGCTCGAACGCGGCGACGTCTTCGATATTCTCCACCACGATGCGCGTGATTTTCCGCCCCTGCAATATCCATCGTGCCTGGACGCTGTCGTCCATAGTGCCCACTGCGGCTTCCAGCCCCAGCCTCTGCGGCAGGCTGCGCGCGGCGGCCGGAATGGCGATGCGCTGCAGGTCGAGGTTGACGATGCACCCTGTCGCCGAGCACAGGGTGTCATAGTGTCTGACCAGGCGCTGGTAGTCGGCGTGGTAGGCGCGCGGCTCGATCACGTACAGGTCGTCCGCGCGCAGCGCACGGCGCACGGCGGGGAGGCAGCTCAGTGCCTCGCCCAGGCTGACGATTTTCGATCGCGGCAGCCATTGCCGCAACTGGCGCAGCAGCAGGCCGTCGGCGACGGCAATGTTCTTGAGGCCGCGCAGCGGCTGGAGAAACCGTTCCAGGCGTTGCGCCGGAATCTCTACTCCTGCCTCCAGCGCCAGAGCGATATCTGAACCGTCGTCGTCCGCAATCGGCATAGTGCCCGCGCCTCCCAGAAGGGCGGCGACCCTCGCCAGTGTTGCGGGGCGCTCGCGCAGCACCTGGCCCGGCAGCAGCACTGCGGACGAGGCGGGGCGCGGCGCAAGCGGCCGCGCGGCCTGCTCCTCCATCCGCGCGCGCAGGCTTTGTACAGTAGCGGGCTGATTCAGCTCTCGGCGCAGATCCAGGGTCATCGCGACCAGACCGATGTCCTCCGGGCAGGCCGGCTCGCACGCGGCGCACAGGGTGCAACTCTGGATCGAGGCGGCGATGTCGGCGGCGACGGCGCCGTGCTGCAGCGCCTTGGCGCGTCCCAGCGGCGTCAGGCCAATATCGCGGCTGCGCCGCCATACCGGGCACACCAGCAGGCACAGGCCGCAGCCGCTGCAGGAGGCATAATCCCTTCGCGGCGGTGACGTGTTTTTGGCGAGGCCGAACATGTCTAGAAAATAACGTGACGGTTCAGAATCATCGCCGGGTCGGCAGCACGCTTTAACGCCAGGTGCCGGTCCACCAGGGCGTCGCCGAACACGCGCCGGATATAGCCCTTCATCATGCCGCCGAAGCGATAGTAGCTGGCGCCCATGTCCACGCCGATATCGTAGATCTCGTTCTTGAACGACTGCAGATAGTCGCGGCTGTACACTCCGTCGTCCAGCAGCGGCTCGAATTCGCAGCCATAGGCCCAGCCTTCGGCATCCGGCGGGATGCACGACATCTCGTAATGCGGTCGATGTTCGGGGCGCAACTTGATGCCGACGAGGTACAGCGTGTAGTGCGGAAAATACTTGCGGCAGACCGCGTTGCCGCGTTCCACCGCCTCGACAAACTTGGCGGCCGAGGTCGCCAGGTCCGGAATCACCATCTGCCGGCTGCCCCAGAACTTCCACACCGCGCGCGAAAACACGACGCTGCGCTCGAACATGGTTCCGTCGCGCAGGTATTCCGGGCGCTGCAGCTCGGGAAAGAGTTCGCGCTTGCGCTGCAGCAGGTACCAGGCCTCGCCGAGTTTCCACGGGCGCAGGGCATAGTGAGCGAGCGTGCGCAGGCCGAAGCCGAACTCGCCGTAAGCGCGCAGGCGCCCCCGCCAGTTCGCTATGAACGCCGCTTCACGCTCGCTCGAATCGAAGGCCACCAGGACATTCACCGCGCAGTCCATGATGGTGAGTATTCCCGAATAGTCGCTGGCGTCATTGCGGTCGAGCAACTGCAGATCTTCGATCGCGCTGTGTAGCGTCGCATAGTAGAAATAATGCATGCGCAAAGGCGTATAGCGGCGCACCGGCAGCGTGGCTTTGGTAATCACGCCGAACTGGCCGTAACCGAGAATCACGCGTTGAAACAGATCGGCGTTGTGCGTATCCGAGCATTCGACGATATCCCCGGTGGGAGTGACCACCTGCAGGGCCAATGCCTGATCGGCGCTGCAGCCCAGGCGCGCCGAATTGACGTCGATCCCGCCCACGCCCAGCGTGCCCCCGACCGACGAAGTCAGATTGAGCGGCGCCGACAGATAATCCAGATCCTGCCGGCGCAGCTCTTCGGCCAGGCTGTGCCAGAAAATCCCGGCTTCGGTGCGCACCGTCAGCGCGTCGGCATCGATGTGCAAAACCCGGCTCATGCCGCTCATGTCCAGCAACACGCCGCCGAACGCCACCGACTCGCCCTCGGTGGTCAGGCCACCGCCGCAAACGGTGACCGGCACGCGGTGCTGTTGCGCGACCTGGAGCAGCTGCGCCACCTGCTCGGTGCTGCGCGCAATGACGACGCCGTGCGCCAGGCCGTAGGCGGTGCCGCCGGCGTCGGTGGCGAAGGCGGCGCGCGCCGCCACGGTTTCCAGCACCTCAATGCCGCGCGCGCGTACCGCGGCAGCAAACTCTTTCCAGTTCGGGCCGCTCCAGCGCGCCGGGTTGGTTTGCTGGCGCTTGATTCCCTGAAGCGCATCCGGGGCAACTGGGCAGGGACCCAGGGTGCCGGGCTCAACATCGGTAAGGTGCAAGCAGGAACTCCAGTCTGGTGGAAATGCCGCGATGATTTGGCGCGCGCTGACCAGGCAAAAAAACTCCGGCGCCGGGTCAGCCAGGCTGGCCGGTATTGTACGCCGCGGCGCGCAGCGGGAAGCGCAGCGTGAGGATTGCGCCGCTGCCTTCGCCGCGATTGGCGGCGGCGATGCGGCCACCGTGGAATTCGGCGATCAGCCGCGCAATATGGGGACCCAGGCCGAGATGAGGGCCGCCGCGTGCGCGGCGCTTGCAATTGATTGCCCAGCAATTTACCACTAAACTCGCGCCCATCGTCCCCGCCAGGGGTGCGTAGCGGAGCGAAATCAACATAATGTGCATGTGCGCGGTTTGGGGCGGGTTCACACACCGAATTGCGCCGTGGCGGCGAACCGTTCAGACTTCGCGGCCGGATTGATTTGCCTATTCCTCGCGTTTGCCGCAGGACGCAGTTCATTTCGTTCCGCGCCTGCGATGGCTGGGCGCGAGCAACGCGGCGGCATCCTTGCCGCCGAGTTCGCGCGCCGGGACGACGTTGATCCGCTCCGCTAGCGAATAGTGTCTGTCTCCCGGATAAATCACCGACAGGTGTTCCAGTTTCAGATCGGACATCGCGGTCGCCATCGAACGCGTCAGGCCGGGTGCGTCGGCGCGTTTGAATTCCACGCCGTAGCGCTTTCCATTCTTGAACATGAGCAAGTCCAGTTCGGCGCCGGCATAGGTGGCCCAGAAGTACGCCTCGTCCGGTTCGATCAGGCGCAGCACCTGCTCCAGCGCGAATCCTTCCCAGGATGCGCCTGACTTTGGGTGCCCGCGCAGGCTGGCTGCGTCCTGGATTCCCAGAAGTTCGTGCAGCAGGCCGGTGTCACGGAAGTAAATCTTGGGCGCTTTCACCTGGCGTTTGCCGAGGTTTTCGTGCCATGGCCCAAGTTGTCGCACCATGTAGGTCTGCGTAAGCCAGTCCAGATAGCGCCGCACCGTGTTCTCTGTCACACCGAGGGATCGTGCCGGTTCGGCGGCGTTCCATATCTGGCCGTGATA
>JACRAS010000055.1 GCA_016234705.1 Betaproteobacteria bacterium
AAATTAAGTTCCGCCGTCAGATGCAGAAACACCGCACCCCGCCCGATGGCGGCGCGGGCCATGCACACGAATTCGCGCGGCACCATGACCGGACCCTTGGCCTTGAGCAGCTGGTGCACCCGGAACGCTTCCTTGCGGCCGTATTCCGAGGGCTTGACGCCGTCGGCGATGGTGCGCACGCGCTGGTCGAGCAGCGGGCCATAGATGAAGCGGGCCCAGATATTGAGCGCATCGATCAGATCGCGATTGAGCCGCTTGAAGCCCCAGGTCTCGTAGGCGTGCACCACCAGATCGTCATCGCCGTGCAGGAATCCGCGATAAAGGTCGACCACGCCGCCGACGAAGCTCGGCCGGAAAATGCGGATGCAGCCATAGTCGAGCAGATTGATACCTGCCGGCCTGTCCTTCGCATCGTCGAACACCGTGTAGTTGCCGAGATGCGGATCGCCGTGGATGATGCCGAAGCGGCTGAACGGAAACCACCAGGCGGCGAACATGGCTGTGGCGATGCGGTTGCGATGCTCAAGCGTATCGTCCTTGTGCGCGAGCAGCTTGCGGCCGGTCAGCCAATCCATCGTGAGCAGCCGGCCGGTGGAAAGTTCCGGCCAGACCTTCGGCACGCGGATGGCATCATGCTCCTTGAGCATGGCGCGGTAGAGTGCGACGTGCTTGGCCTCGCGCACATAATCAAGCTCCTCGCGCAAGCGTGCGGCAATTTCCACGGCAATCTCAGTGGTGTCGAGCGCCGGGTCGAAACGCTTGCGGATCGAAAACAGCAATTGCAATTGGCTGAGATCGGCTTCGACCGCCGACTGCATGTCGGGATATTGCAGCTTGCACGCCAGCTCTGAGCCGTCGCGCGCGCGGGCGCGATGCACCTGGCCGAGCGAGGCGGCCGCCGCCGGATGATGTTCGAACGCCGCGAACTTGGTCTGCCAGTCGGGGCCGAGCTCGGCGCTCATGCGCCGCTTGACGAAGGCCCAGCCCATGGGCGGCGCCTGACTCTGCAGCTTGATCAGCTCGTTGGCGTATTCCGCCGGCAACGCGTCGGGAATGGTGGCGAGCAGTTGTGCCACCTTCATGATCGGGCCTTTCAGCCCGCCGAGCGCGGCGGCGAGCCCGATGGCATTGGCGGCGCGATTCTGCGGCCTGCCGAGCAGGCGCGCACCCGCCATGCGCGCGGCGACGCCGCCGACCTTGCTGCCGACATTAGCGTAGCGCTTGGCGCGGGCGGAGAAGCGGTTCTTTTCGGGGTCAGACGAGCGCGTGGTCATGCGCTCAGATAAGGAGGCGCGCCCTTAAAACACAAGACGCGACCCGCGCGTTGTCGTCCGCCGGGCCGATCAACTTAGATTGAAGATTCCACCTTCTTGATGAGGGGATTTGTGGAGGTCTTCGCAATCTTCTCGGCCTTGGGATTCACCGCTACGAGGTCTTCTCCCTTAAGCGCCTCCCAGGTCGCATGGAAGCCGAGCGCCCGATAGACCTCGAGCTGTTCTTCCGCAAACAACTGATCGGCCGTCGTTTCGTGCGGGAAATCGGGATATCTGCGCTTGTAGTCGATGGTCCCGTCGTTTTCATCGCCGGTCAGCGACGACTTGATATAGAGCAGCACGCCTTTTTGGCCACCCGGATACTCGATTTCGCCCACCGCGCAATGCGGCCCCTTCGGAGCATCCCTGAAGGCAACGCCGCCGCTCTTTGCAACTTCCGTGGACGCGCTGCGCGTGGCGTCACGAATCTGGGCCCAGGGCAAGTCGATACGCACGCCAAGGTCGATCAGCGCGTGCCGTTCGACGGCCACTAGCGAATTGAAATTCATGTCGGGATCGGCTTCGGCGTCGACCGCAATAATCAATTGGCAGCGGCGGCGCAGGAGCTCGTAGATTCCGATATTTTCAATGTGGCCACCGTCGGTGAGGTAGACGAGACCGTCATCTTCGCGCAAAAAGCCAAAGAATTCTTTGATAAAATAGAAGGCCTTGAGATGGCGCGCGATCGACGCGCGAATCTTTCCGGTCCCGAGCGCGCTCGGATTGGTCAGCCAGAAACCCAGCCGGACGTTCAGAAGCGTCAGCGTCGGCGTGAGCGCCTTGATCGTGTTCGAGCCCATATTGGCCGAGGCGGCCGCCCCAGACACCGCCATAGCGGTCGCCAAGTCCAAATCGCCTACGTGATCTTCGAGCGTTTTTGTCTTCACATAGCGCGTCGCCTTACTGCCGCTGAACCGGGGACTGAAGGTAAAGAAATCGGCGTTCCGGCCGCGTCGATTGGCAAACTTAGATCCGTTAATATTGAGCGCGGTATTGATGATCTGATACGGCGCAAACTTGCAATCGATGTCGCCGATCTTTTTCTGATCGAGCCACAGCAAGTCCTGCCCCTGCCTTTGCTTGTCCGTGATATTTCGATTGTGGACGCCAGTCAGGTTGAGATTGGAATCGAGCATGGCAGCTTGTTCGCGGTGACAAGGATCAAACAGAAACGCTTTACTCAACCGATCGCGATAGAGCCGATGGAGGGTATTGGCATTGGGGCTATAGATAAGGAGCAACACCAACAGAACGATCAGGACGGCGACATAGGCGAGCCAGATTGCCGGCTGCGCGGAAAACCCCGGCAACCAGCCGAATACCGTACCCACGGAATTGCTGACTGCCTTGAGCCAATCCGGTGCCATTTGACGGCAGGGCTCATTTCCCGGACGGCAAAACCCCCACAGGCTAAAATGCAGATAGACAACCCAGAGCACAATCGGCAGTGCGGCCGCCGCGACATAGATCGCCAACTTCGTACCGACGCGCAATATGCGAGCCCGCCAACGCGCATCCGCCCAACCTTTCTTGAGCAGCTTGGCGGCATACGATCCCAGAAACCCGACGCTCGCGCTGAACGCAGCCAAAGCGCCAGCCAGATAATTGATCGCGGTAAACAGCGGCGCGCTGGCCTTTTCGGATCCGTACTGCTCAGCGAACCAGTCGAGAATTCGTTGGTTGGCATCAAGGAAAGTGACCAGCAGAAGAGCGATCAGAACCCAAGTCGCCAACGTCACGCCTGAGCGCCCGATTTCGCCGTGCCTTCCAGATAGGTTGATGGAACGCCACAGCCCCCAGACCGCCATGATGATCAAAAAGGCGATGAGGATATCGAACGAAAGTGCGAAATACCTGAAGTTCGAAAACAACGGGAGCGGAACCGTCCCGGATGTTATTGGGTAAGAGTTGAATCCGCAGAAGCCCTGCCCTTTACCTCCCGCATTGATATCACACGCGATCGTCACGAGCGCCGCAAGCAGAATGAATGGCAGCGTCAGGATGAAGCTGAACAATACACCGCGAAGATAAATGACAAGGTTGTTGAAGAGGTCGAGGAAACTGGTCGGGCCGCGCGGGAAAAGGTAGTTCGAATAGTCCCGGATGTGTTGCAGACCCGGCGCCTCATCCGGCGCCAGCTCGCTCGGAAACGGGAATGAGTGGTCCTTGGCGCAGTCCATTGCGGCACACATGGAGGTGCCGATATAGCCGCCACCGGAAACCGTAGAGAGATAGTCGACTTTCTTTAGCGTGCCGCGACTGTTGAGCGCCTGCAAGGCGCCAAGGCAAAACGAAGCGGAGCGGATGCCACCCCCCGACAATGCCACACCGACAAGGTTCGACGCATCGGTCGGCCGCTTAATCGGATTGTCGTAGCGGTCGTGCTGCTCGTTTTTCAACCTTACGGGATCACGACCAAGCGCGGTGCGGCGCTCATTGATCGCCTCAATTTCCCCCTGAAACACCTGATGAAATTCATACAGGGTGTCCGCACTTGAATTGTCCAGATTATCTGCAGCCATGCGCCCCTCCCCCGCTTGAGGATACTAGAGACGCGGACCAATAACAACCATTAGCTGCATGCGCGCCAACGTCCGCTCGGGGACCGGCACGTGAGGGCCGAGCGTTGCCCGTCCTTATTTTTCGAGCTGCTCTAGCTCATCGATCAAATTCGCGATCACCCGCAACCCCCCGTCCCAGAACTTCGGATCGCGCGCGTCCAGCCCGAACGGTGCCAAAAGCTCGGCATGATGCTTAGTGCCGCCGGCCGCCAACATATCGAGATAGCGCTCGGCAAAGCCGGCGGTGGATTTCTCGTAGACGGCATAGAGCGAGTTCACCAAGCAGTCGCCGAAAGCATAGGCGTAGACGTAGAACGGCGAATGGATGAAGTGCGGAATGTAGCACCAGAACGTCTCGTAACCGGCTTTCAGTTCGATCGCCGGCCCCAAGCTCTCGCTCTGCACCGACATCCACAATTCGCAGATTTTGTCGGCGGTCAGTTCGCCGTTGCGGCGTTCGAGATGCACCTTGCGCTCAAAGCTGTAGAACGCGATCTGGCGCACCACCGTATTGATCATGTCCTCGACCTTGGCGGCGAGCATGGACTTGCGCTGCTTCTTGTCGGTGGTCTGCGCCAAAAGCTTCTTGAAGGTGAGCATCTCGCCGAACACGCTGGCGGTTTCGGCCAGTGTGAGCGGCGTCGGCGCCATCAGCGGGCCGTTGGGCGCCGCCAGCACCTGGTGCACGCCGTGGCCGAGCTCGTGCGCCAGCGTCATCACGTCGCGCGGTTTGCCCTGGTAGTTGAGTAGCACATACGGGTGCGCCGACGGCACGGTCGGATGCGCGAAGGCGCCCGGCTGCTTGCCGTCGCGAACGGCAGCATCGATCCAGTTCTTCTGGAAGAATCGATCGGCGACTTCCGCCATCTTCGGCGAGAACGCGCCATAGGCGGTGAGCACGGTCGCGCGCGCCGCGTCCCATGGAATCATGCGCTGCGCCACCTTGGGCAGCGGCGCGTTGCGGTCCCAATGCGGCAGCCTCTTCTTGCCGAACCAATTTGCTTTCAGCGTATAGTAGCGGTGCGACAGTTTCGGATAGGCGGCGCGCACCGCCGACACCAGCGCTTCCACCACCTCGCCCTCGATCCGATTGCCCAAGTGCCGCGCGTCCGCCACGTC
>JACRAS010000048.1 GCA_016234705.1 Betaproteobacteria bacterium
CAGCAAAATAAAAGCATCCAGGCTTGTCCACCCCAATGCCCCCGGCAATCCCCCCGCACTCGCGCGCGAAGTTCAATCACCCAGGTACCTTCTACACCACACCCAGCACCCACACCTATCGGCTGTAAATTTTTAAAGAGCGTTGTTGCATTGTTGGTTGCGGGGGCAGGATTTGAACCTACGACCTTCGGGTTATGAGCCCGACGAGCTGCCAGACTGCTCCACCCCGCGTCCGTCCGTGATGAACACACGTGAATACGTGAGCCCGCTACAGAGGTGAGATTATAGCCAACATATGCAGGGAGTGTCAAACTGAAATACGCTTCGCGGCAGGGAAAGCGTCGTTTACAGCGGCATCGGCGCGGCGCAGAAAAGTCGCCGCGCACTTACACCCGTCTCCTGCGTAAGCGCAGGACTGGATGTGCCGAAAACCTGTTATCTGGCGACGGGCTTGAATCCGCGCGCCAACTAGATGCTCCGTTCAGTCTCGCCGGCGCTGGGGCGCCACACCAGCAGGCGCTTCTCCACCACACTGACCACCGCGTCCAGCGCCAGCGCGAATCCGGTCAGCACCATGATGCCGGCGAACACGGAATTGATGTCGAACACTCCCTCGGCCTGCAGGATCAGGTAGCCCACGCCGCGCGCCGAACCCAGGTATTCCCCGACTACCGCGCCGACGAAGGCGAGGCCCACCGAGTTGTGCAGGCTGGCGAATACCCAGCTGGTCGCGCTCGGCAGATACACGTGGCGCAGCAACTGACGCTGGCTTGCGCCGAGCATGCGCACGTTGGCCAGCACCACCGGACTCACTTCGCGCACGCCTTGGTAGACATTGAAGAACACGATAAAGAACACCAGCGTCACACCCAGCGCCACCTTGGACCAGATGCCCAGGCCGAACCAGATCGAGAAAATGGGCGCAAGGATTACACGCGGCATGGAGTTGGCGGCTTTGACGTAGGGATCGAAAATGGCCGAGGCCGTCGGGCTCAGCGCCAGCCAGAGACCGATCGCCAGACCAAACACGGTGCCGATGGCGAAAGCCAGCATGGTTTCAACCAGCGTCACGGCGAGATGTTCATAGATGCTGCCAGAGCTGAACCACTCCCAGATGCGGAAGAGCACCTTCTGCGGCTCACCGAAGAAAAACGCGGCCTTGTCCGCATTGTCGAAATATATCGGTGGCAGCAGCGTCGGGCTGGTAAGCACGTACCAGACGAGAAACGACAGCGCCAGTAGAATCAGCTGGTAGAGCCGCAGTTTGCTTTTAGCGTTGTTGCTGGACATAGCCTTTGAGCACCTCTTCCTTCATCGTGTGCCAGATTTGCGCATGCAGCTCCAGGAAGCGGGGCGTCAGGCGGATTTCCGAGACGTCGCGCGGGCGCTCCAGGTCGATCCTGTACTCGCCGATGGGATGCGCCTCCGGCCCTGCCGACAACACCACCACGCGATCGGAGAGCGCGATCGCCTCCTCCAGGTCGTGGGTGATGAACACCACCGACTTGCGCTCGGCCGACCACAGTTCGAGCAGCTCGTTTTCCATCAGCTGCCGCGTCTGCACGTCGAGCGCGGAAAAAGGCTCGTCCATGAGCAGGATCTGCGGATTCAGGATGAAGGTCTGCGCCAGCGATACGCGCTTGCGCATGCCGCCCGACAGTTGATGCGGATAGCGATCGCCGAAGCCGGTCAGCCCGACGCGCTTCAGCCAGTCGTTGCCGCGTTCGACCGCCTCGGCGCGCTGCACCCCGCGAAATTCGAGCCCGATGATGACATTGTCGAGCGCGCTGCGCCAAGGCATCAAAGCTTCGGCTTGAAACAAATAGCCTGCACTATTATTTATTCCAATCAATAATTTACCGAATATTGTTACTAAACCACTTGAAGGCAGGAGCAGGCCAGCGGCGACGTTGAGCAGGGTGGATTTGCCGCAGCCCGTAGGCCCGACCACACAGACGAACTCGCCCTCCTCCGCCACCAGGGTCGTGTCCTTGACCGCAGTGTAGCGCTGGCTGCGATCATCGCGCGAAATGAAGGTGCAGCTGATGTTTTGGAGGGCGAGTGCGGGAATCATGCTGACTTAGCGACCGGCGAGATGAGCGGCGCCACGGCGCATTGCAGAAGCATCTAAGCCCCCAAGCAGCCGTTCCACCTCGCGCAATCGATCCGGCGCCGCGAGGTGTCCGGAATCAACGTCATTTGTATTTCGCGTTCGCCTTCTTGACGAATTCGTTGGTATAGGTCTGATCCAGTTTGATCTCGGCCGGCTTAATCTGGGGATCGAATGTCGCAAGCGCTTTCAGTGTCGCCTTGGCTCCGGCATCCGAAATCGAGCCGTCGAGAGACAACGCCTCCTTGATCTTGCCATACGAGAAAAGATACAGCGCCTTGTCGCCGAGCAAATACGCCTCGGGCACGGTCTTGAGGATATCCTGCGGCGTTGCCTTCTCCAGCCATTTGTCGGCGCGGACAATGGCATTGGTCAACGCCTGCACGGTATTCGGGTTTTTCTTGACGAACTCAATCGGCGCATACAGGCAGCCGGCAGGCAGCGGCGCGCCCCATACCGCATTTGTGCCTTTGAAGGTGCGGGTATCGGCGACGATTTTCACCGCGCCGTCCTGCTCCAGCTTGGTCATCACCGGATCGGTGTTCGAAATGGCATCGAGCTGCCCGCTCTTCATCGCCGCTATCGCGCCCGCTCCGACGCCGACTCCCACGATGGAAACATCGGACTTCGCCAGCCCGCCCTTGCCCAGCATCTGGTTGACCAGGTTATTGGTGCTCGATCCCGGCGCAGACACCCCGATCTTCATGCCCTTCAGGTCCTTGGGTGATTTGTAATTCGCCGCCTTGGCAGTGGCCACGCCCAGGGAGATTTGCGGCAACCTGCCCTGCAGCACGAATGCCTGGAAAAATTGCTTTTTGCCCTGCAGGCTGATGGTGTGCTCGTAGGCTCCGGAGACTACATCGGCGCTCCCGCCAACCACCGCGCGCAGAGCCGTTGAGCCACCTGCGAAGTCGCTGATGGTGACGTCCAGTCCCTCAGCCTTGAAATAACCGAGTTGCTCGGCAATGGTGAGAGGCAGGTAATAGAAGGCATTTTTCCCGCCTACCGCGATATGCACCTTGGTCTTCTCCAGCGCGCCTTGCGCGTGGGCCGGCACAGCCAGCGCAATGACGGCCGCACCCAGCACCATCCTGATCCATTTTGACATTTCACTCTCCTTCGCATTACATCAATTTTCACACTGGGGCTTCGCTTGCAACGCCCTCTCGCCACCCAGCTTCATGCTCACACAGCCACGCCTACCTGTCAACGCGCGTTACTCTCACGCGCGTTACTCTCAGAACAGGCTCAACGGCCTCGCTGCCACAGGTGGTTTGAAGCGCGTCGTATCCAGTTGCTTGCGTCGGTGCAGGCTGAAGCCGTGGCGCTCGAAGCGGCCTTTCGGATTGGCCGCGGCGCCGCGACCCTTGAACGTGATCGCGAGGCACGCGCCGTGCCCGCCTCCGCCTTCATATCACCTTCTTTTGGCGCAGTTCCGCGATCGCGGCCGCG
The DNA here is from genome assembly GCA_016234705.1 of Betaproteobacteria bacterium. Taxonomy (GTDB): domain Bacteria; phylum Pseudomonadota; class Gammaproteobacteria; order Burkholderiales; family SG8-39; genus 2-12-FULL-64-23. Next base: position 3,563 of record JACRAS010000048.1, read on the forward strand.
TCGTAGCCGTGCGCGCGCAGCACTTCCTCGGTATGCGCGCCGAGCTCGGGTCCGATCCAATTGACATCGCCGGGGGTGGCGGAGAGCTTGGGCACGATTCCCGGCAGCTTCAACGGCGTGCCGTCCTCGAGCGTGAACTGCCGGATCATTTCGCGCGCCAGATACTGCGGGTCGCGCGCGATGTCGGCAATGCTGTAAATCTTGCCGTTTGGCACCTGGGCTTCATCGAGCATGCCGAGCAGTGCGGCCGCAGAGTGCTCGGCAGCCCAGCCGCCGATGGCGGCATCGAGTTCCTCGGCGCGTTTGGCGCGCCCGGCGTTGTCGGCGAGCGTAGCGTCGCCGCCGAGGTCCTCGCGTCCCATCGCCGCGCAAAGCCGCTTGAAAATGCTGTCGCCGTTGGCCGCAATCAGCACGTGCTGGCCATCCTTGCTCAGATAGGTGTTCGACGGCACGATGCCGGACAGATTGCTGCCGCTGCGCTCGCGCACCACGCCGTACATGTCGAACTCGGGCAGTGTGCTCTCCAGCATCGCAAACACCGCTTCGTACAGCGCCACATCCACCACCTGGCCTTTGCCGGAAACGCGTCCGCCGTTCATGTTGCGATGGTGCAGCGCCATCATCGCGCCGATGACGCCGTGCAGCGAAGCGAGCGAATCGCCGATCGACAGGTTGGGCCGCACCGGCGGCCGGTCCGGATGGCCGGTGATATAGCGCAGCCCGCCCATGGACTCGCCGATCGCGCCGAAACCGGCCTGATCGCGATAGGGGCCGGTCTGCCCGAATCCCGACAGGCGCAGCATGATCAGCCCGGGATTTTCCGCGGCCAAGCGCTCGTAACCCAAGCCCCACTTTTCCATGGTGCCGGGGCGGAAATTCTCGATCACGATATCCGCGTCCCGGGCCAGCTTGCGCACGATCTCCTGTCCTTCGTCCAGGCGCAGGTTGACCGTGACGGACTTCTTGTTGCGAGCCTGCGCGTACCACCACAGCGAGGTGCCGTCGTGCAGCTTGCGCCACTGGCGCAGCGGGTCGCCACCCTCGGGCGCCTCGATCTTGATCACCTCGGCGCCGAACTCGGCAAACATCTTCCCCGCGAACGGGCCGGCGATGAGCTGGCCCAGCTCGATGACTTTGATGCCTTCCAGCGGTTTCTTCGCGCTCATAGGGGCCTGCGCTCCACCACCGCTTGCGCGAGCGTGCCGCTGTCCACATACTCGAGCTCGCCGCCAACCGGCACGCCGCGGGCGATGCGGCTCACCTTGATTTCGCGGCTGCGCAGCATCTCGCCGATGTAATGCGCGGTGGCCTCGCCCTCGTTGGTGAAATTGGTCGCGAGCACCACTTCGCGCACGACGCCGTCGGTGGCGCGCGCGAGCAGCCGCGCCAGGCCGATTTCCTTGGGGCCGATGCCGTCGAGAGGCGATAGCTTTCCCATAAGCACGAAATACATCCCGCGAAAGGCCAGCGTCTGTTCCATCATCAGCAGATCGGCGGGCGTCTCGACCACCGCAAGCAGCGAAGCGTCGCGCCGCTTTGAGCTGCACAGCGCGCAGATTTCTTCCTCGGTAAAACTATTGCACTTGGCGCAGCGGCGTATGCTCTGCAGCGCCCGGGCTATGCTCTCGCACAGCTTCTGCGCCCCGTCGCGGTCGTACTGCAGCAGGTGATAGGCCATGCGCTGCGCCGACTTTGGCCCCACGCCAGGGAGGCAGCGCAACGCCTCAATCAAGGCGTCGAGGGAGGATGGGGGGTTCATGAACCGGATCAAAACGGCAGTTTCATTCCCGGCGGCAGCCCCATGCCTGCGGTGAAGCCGCTCATCTTCTCCTGCACCATCGCTTCCACGCGCCGCACGGCGTCGTTCACCGCGGCCGCGACCAGGTCTTCCAGCATCTCCTTGTCGTCGCCGATGAGCGAAGGATCGATGCTGATGCGCTTCACCTCATGCTTGCAGCTCATCACCACCTTGACCATGCCCGCGCCCGATTGCCCCTCCACTTCCACGCTCGCGAGTTGCTCCTGCATTTTGCGCATGTTGTCCTGCATCTGCTGAGCCTGTTTCATCAAGCCGGCCAACTGACCTTTCATCATGAAGCGCTCTCCTGCTGGTTGTCTGTTACGCCGCGAGTAAATAGCTCCCCGCGCGCTCAAATGGATCAGATGCCGCGATAAACTTGCTGTTGCGGCATCTAAGTAGGCTTGACCGAATCGCTGACGATGGTCGCGTCAAAAGTATCCATCAGATCGCGCACGAACGCGTCGCCCTGTATCGCCTCCAGCGCCTTGCCTTGGCGCGCCTGACGCTCGCTCTGCGCTTGACCTGCGGCGGTATTGCCGCTGACTTCCCCGATCACGATCTTGAGCGCGATGGCACTGCCGAAATGCTCCTTCAGCGCGTCGCGAAGTTTGTCCTGATACACCTTGTCCGCCAGATGCTTGGCGGAGAACGCCAGAGCCAGTTCCATGCTCTCGCCGTCGAAACTGCGCAATTCGCTTTGCTGCGCGAGCTGCTTCGCGACGCCGCTGACCTTGAGCTGATTGGTGAGCGCCGGCCAGTTGCCATCGAACGCCTGGCTCGATGCGCGCGCCGCTGCGGGCGCGCCGGGGGCAGCAGCCGCGCCGGGCTTGGCCGGGGCGGAAGCCGCCGCGGGCGTGTTTCGTGCCCCCGCGGCTTCAGGCTTTTTTTTTGTCGGCAGAGGCGCCGCAACGGTGCCCACCTCTGCCGGTCGAAAAGCCAGCATGCGCATCAGGCTCATGCTGAAGCCGGCATACTCATCCGGCGCCAGCGGCAGGTCGCGCCGCCCGTGCAGCGCGATCTGGTAATACAACTGCAGTTCTTCGGCGTCGAACTGCTGCGCCAGGGCGAGGATGCGCTCGCGCTCGGGCAGGTCCTGCCCCAGCGCCTCGGCTGCGCTTTGCGCCAGAGCGATCTGATGCAGCAGCGTGGCCAGGTCCTGCAGCGCGCCGTCGAAAGAAAGGCTGCGCGATTCCATTTCGTCGGCGACGGCAAGCATCGCCTTGAGGTCCTGCTGCGCCAATCCGTCCAGCAGCTTGAACAGATAATCCTGGTCGATGGCGCCCAGCATCGCGCGCACCGATTCCTCGCTCACTTTCCCGCCGGCATAGGCGATGGCCTGATCGAGCAGCGACAGCGCGTCGCGCATGCTGCCCTGCGCGGCCCGGGCGATCAGCCGCAGCGCCGCCGGCTCGGAGGCGGTGTTTTCCTCCTTCAGGATATACCCCAGATGGCCGTAGATCGCCTCGCGCGGCATCTGTTTCAGGTTGAACTGCAGGCAGCGCGACAACACCGTGACCGGAATTTTCTGCGGATCGGTGGTGGCGAGGATGAACTTGATGTGCTCGGGCGGTTCCTCGAAGGTTTTCAGCATCGAGTTGAACGCCTGCTTCGACAGCATATGCACTTCGTCGATGACGAATACCTTGAAGCGCCCGCGCGTCGGCGCATACACCGCGTTGTCTTGCAGTTCGCGCATGTTGTCGATGCCGGTGTTGGTGGCCGCGTCGATTTCGATCAGGTCGACGAAGCGGCCGCTGTCGATCTCGGTGCAGGCGGAGCAAACGCCGCAGGGGGTGGCGGTGATGCCGGTTTCGCAATTGAGCGCTTTGGCGAGAATGCGCGCGAGCGTGGTCTTGCCCACGCCGCGGGTGCCGGTGAACAGATAGGCGTGATGCAGGCGCTGCTGCTCCAGCGCGTGGGTGAGAGCGCGCACCACGTGTTCCTGCCCCACCAAGGTGGAGAAATGGCGCGGGCGCCACTTGCGCGCGAGAACCTGGTAACTCATGGCGAAATTTTACCAGCGTCGCGGGGGTTGCGGAGAAAGGATTCCAGCTTGGCGAGCCGGACCCCCGGCACTTGCGGAAAATAGCTGTGGCTGCTTCCTTCCGGACCTGACCAGGTTCACTACACCGCAATGCGGGGCGGCCCGCCGGCGCCATTATGAACGAGCCAGCGGCGGTCGGCGAGATTTTTTGCCGTTCCCTGGCCCGCCGGGCCAACACCGGCTACGCCCCGCTTCGGATGCCGCGCCCCGCCGTCATCCGGCGCGGGCAAGGGGCCCCGGGCGCGCAACAACCCGGCGTAACTGCTCCACGGACAAATTGCCCCCGCTCATCACCAGAACCACGTTTTTCGCGGCCAGCCGGTGCTTGAGCAAGATTGCGGCAGCGAGGGAAGCCGCACCCGCGCCTTCGGCAAGATTATGCGTGTGATCTAGCAGCAGGAGTACGGCCGCTTCGATGGCGTCGTCCTCAACCAGCACGAAATCGTCCAGGTATTTGCGCATGATCCGCTGCGTGTTTTCGAACGGCACGCGCGTGGCCAGCCCCTCGGCGACGGTGTTCATGTCCGCACGGACCGCCCGGCCCGATGCCCAGCTCAGTTGCATCGCCGGCGCCTGGGCCGACTGCACCCCGATCACCTGTATCCCGGAATTGATCGTCTTGGCGACGATGCCGGTGGCAGAGGCGCCGCTGCCGGCGCCGACCGGAACGATGATCGCGTCGACCTCGGGCAGTTCCTCGATGATTTCGAGCGCGTAGGTGCCGACGCCGTGAATCAGCAGTTCCTCGGTGGAGCCGACAAAACGGCCACCCCGCGCGCGGGCGACGCCCATGATCCACTCCCGCGCGCTGTCAAAATCGGGCCCGTGAAATACCACCTCCGCTCCGAGCCCGCGCATCGCCGCCACCTTGCCGGGGTTAGCGCGTTCCGGAACGGCAATGGTGGCACGCACTCCGTGCGCGCGGGCGGCGAAGGCAATACTCTGGCCGTGATTCCCGGTCGAGGCGGTGAACAGCCCGGAATTTCGCTCTTTTTGGCTCAGGCGCGCCACCAGGTTCAGCCCGCCTCTCACCTTGAATGCGCCTACGGGTTGGTGGTTCTCATGCTTCACCCACACATTGGCCCCGATCAGATCGCTCAGGCCGGAATATCGGTACAGGGGCGTAGGCTTCAAATAACGGTACACATGGGGCCGGGCGGCAATGACGTCGTGCAGCGACGGCATTCCTGTGTCTGTCATTTTCGGTTTTCTCCGCACCTGAGTGTGCAGCGCAGACGCCGCCTCAGAGCATGCGCTCAGGCGTCGCGCGCGGGTCGCGCATCCGGTACTGCCCCGACTCGACCTGGTGGAAAAACTTCTCGCACATCATGTTGAACAGTTCGGGTTCCTCGAGATTGCACGCGTGTCCGGTCTGCGGCATGAATACCAGGCCGGCTGAAAGCATGTGGCGCTTGAGCATGAGCGAGGCGTCGAGGCAGGGCTCGTCTTCGTCGCCGCTGATGATGAGTGTCGGCACCGTGCACTGCGCCATCTGACCTTTGAACTCGCCGAGCGACGGGCGCAACGCCTGATAACCCTTGAGGGTCAGCGCCGAGCCCTGGGCCGAGTGCTGTTTGACCAGCGCGATGAATTCGGCGAAGCCGCGCGCGTTGTAGGCGATCGAGCGATAGCGCCGCGAGAAATGGCGCAGCTGCGCTTCCCAGCTGCGGTACTCCCCCATGAATTCGTGCACGAACAGAATCGGCGTACCCTGCCCGGCTTCCTCATAGTACAGCTTGACGCCGTCGCCGGAGGTGATGTGGGGCATGGTGTGTCCTCTCCATGGTCTGCATGCAGCGTCGCATTATAAGTGTGTGATCGCGGGCGGTGAAAGACGAAAAACCTTTTTCCTGAATCCCGAATCCCGTGTTCCGGCTTACGCCGTTATGATACTCACGCGGGCGAAAAAACCAAGCTGCCTGAGCAACTCCTTGCAATCCTCCCAAAAATGACAGCGGCAATGGTAGTGAACGGTTTCATATTTTCCTCTTTCCTGCGCTGGATTGCTCGCCAATCGTTGCCGTTGAGAAACCCAGCATGCACACACCAAGGGGCAGACGATCTATTCTAAACGATGAAGGATGAATGAGATTCGCCGAACCGCGGCGGTACTGGGAGCGCGAGCATCGCGCCCGCCGAAGCGGCTGCTTGTTTAGCGGTCCCCGGGCGAGTTCCGCAGCGCGCGCGCCATTTTCAGGTCTGGAGCGAAACCGGTATCCGCCGCCGGCTTCACCTCTGCCGCGAGTCCTACCGGAGCGAGGCTGGCTGCGGGGCTGACAGCGGGGCTCGCCGCGGATACCGCGGCATCGTCGAAATACCGGGATGCGCCGGCCCAGGCGATCGCCGTGAGCGCTGCGCCGGCAAGCGCGACACGTTTGAGCCACAGGGTGCGTCGGGTGCGCAGGGTGATGGCCTGCGCCAGGCGAACCAAGGTATCGGCGCCTTTGCGTGCCTGCAAAGCGGCGGCAGATTCGGCGCGCGCTTTGGCTTGCGCGGCCTGCAGCCGGGCTTCCTCCGCCGCGATGCGCGCCTCGATCTCCCGCAGCGTTCGCGCCTCGGCCAATTGCCGCCCGTGCGCCGCAGCAGCCAGCCGGACTTCGCCTGCCGCGCGCTCGCGCGCCGCAACAGCGGCCTGCTCCTCGTTCTGAATTCTCATCTGCTCGGCCGCGCACAGGCGGGCTTCATTAGCGGCGCGCTCCTCGGCTGACGCACTTGCCCGGGCCTGCGCCCCGGCATGCTCTTCGATCTGCCTCGATGCCTCCAGTTCCGCCGCCTGTTTGCGCCGCGTCTGCTGCAGCAAAGCGATGTCCGCGGCCGACTTGATTTGCGCCGCCGTTGCGCACTCCTCGGCTGCGTGCGCAAGCGCGATCGCCGCGGCCTTGGCCCGGTTCTCGTGCTTGAGGCGCTGTTGCTCGGTTTCGAGCAGCAGTTGCTCGGCCTCGGCCCTGGCACGGGCTTCCGCGATGGCCTCCTGCTCGGTGCGCAGGCGCTCGTCCGCGGCGGCCGCAGCCGCCTGCGCAAGCTGCAGGCGAGCCTGCTCGGCATTCAGCCTTTCCTGCGACTTGGTGTTGGCTTCGGTCTCGAGTTCGGCGCGCGCGCGGGCGATCTCGGTGGCGCGCCGCTCGCCCTGGGCGCGTGCCTCGGCGCCGGCTGCGGCCTCGCGCTCGGCGTCGGCCTTGGCCAGTGCGGCAGCGGTTGCATCGCGCTCGGCCTGAGCGCGCGCGCTGGTGGCGGCGACGGCTTTCTCGGTGGCGGCGATGCGTGCTTGCAGTCCTGAAATTGCGTCCGCCTCGCGCGCGGCCTTGATCTGCACCAGGCGCTCCAGCTCGGCTTCGGCGCGCGCGCGTTCATCGGCGTTGCTGCTGGCGGCGAGTTCGGCTTCCAGGCGGCCTTGCACGGCGGCGAGTTCGCGCGCCTGGGCGCGAACGCGCGCGGCCGCGGCTACCTCGGCCCGGGTTTCGGCCTGTGCCTTGGCTTCGGCCTGCGCCGCGAGTTCACGCTCCATGCGCAAGCGCGCCTGGCGCGTCTCCTGCGTCTGTGCGGCGACCTCCTGCCTGACCTTCGTCTGCGCAAGCATGCGCTGTTCTTCCCGGATGCTCTCCTCGGCTTGTTCCGCAAAACTCGATTCGACTTCGATGCGCGCGGCGGCGACAGCCGTCAGCTCCCGCTCGCTGCGCGCTTTGAGCTGCGCCGTTTCGCGCGCCAATTGTTCCAAGCGGGAACGCGCCTGGGTCAGTTGCTCGGCCTGGCTTTCGGCCTGGGCGCGCCGGCGGCTCGCCTCCCGCGCTTCGGCTTCCGCCGTCGCGCGGGCGCGGCCGATGGCTTTTTCCTGCTGTACCTGGAGAGACCGTGACCGGGCGGCAGCCTCCATTTCCTGAAGCAGCCGCTGCAATTCCTCCGCCTCGGCTTGCATGCGCTCGGCCTCGCTGCACTCGATCGCGGTCTTCGCCTGCGTGCGCGCTTGCAGTTCACGTTCGGCCGACAGCCGCGCCAGCGCCGCTTGCGTCGCCTGTTTGTCGGTTTGCGCGCGCGCCTCGGCCGCGGCCGTCGCCAGGGTTTCGGCCTGCCTGCGTTCCGCGGCCGTGGTTTGCGCGCGGTTTTCCGCTTCGATGCGGATGCGCGCGCATGCGGCGGCC
>JACRAS010000056.1 GCA_016234705.1 Betaproteobacteria bacterium
CAGCCGCGGGTCCACCGCGATGACCGTGCCCCGAGCGAGGATCTCGCCGAACCGGTGGATGGTGTTGGGCACCATGCGGTTGGAGGCGAGCGGGTCGGTGCCCCAGGCAACGAGGCAGTTGGTGTTGCCAAGGTCGTAGTCGCGGTAACCGAAGAAACCCTGGGTCAGCCCCGGTCCCATTTTCTCCGCTTCGGCGCAAATGGCGCTGTGGGAGAAATAATTCGTCGTTCCGAAAATCTTCGGCAACGTGCCGTAGAGCAGATCGGTGGAGGTCGGCGAATAGCGGCCGCGGATATAGGCGAGCTTGTGTGCCTCGTTGTTCTTCCTCAAGTCGATCATCTTGTCGGCGACCAGGTTGAGCGCCTCGTCCCAGCTGATCGGCACAAACTTCGGATCGACGCCGCGCCCCTTCAGGGGGTTGGTCCGTTTCATCGGCACCTTGATCCGGTCCGGATCGTAGGTCTGCTGCGGGATCAGATGCCCGCGCGGGCAGACGTAGCCGTGGTTGGTCTTGGAGAGCGGGTTGCCGCGCACCCGCACCGCGCGACCCTCCTCGACGAATATCTGGATCGCGCACCACTGGGTGCATCCCTGGCAGGCAGTCGACACCCATTCGCCATTGGCCGGACCCGCGGGCCGGGCTTTGCGCACCTCCATGGCACTGGTGACCGGCTGCGTGACGCAGCCGACGACCAACATGCTGCCGGCCGTGACGACCGACGCCTTGAGGAATTCCCGTCTTGTCAGTTTCATGCAAGAGTCTCCTTTGCTGCCATTTGAGTTGACTAAACCTCTGCTGTGCGGGGCTTGAACAGAACACTCAGGAAAACAGAGCGCGCCGGTGCCCCATTCGAGATGGTGTAGATGCTTTCGCCGGAAAAGACGACGCTGTCACCGGGCATCAGATCCGCGCACTCCCGCGCCGTCCGAAACACGGGCGTGCCATCGATGACATAGTGCGCGGAAGAGAAATCACCGAATTCCCGGCTGTCGCATACACTTCCCGACTCCATTTCCGTATGCAGAATCTCCAGCCCGTCGCGTTCGTAGATCACTTGGCTGAGAACGCCGCGATGCTGCCGCGATCTTGCGCTCTGCTCGCGCCTGACAATCTTGAGACCGTTGGCCATGTACAGGAGTGGTGGGTTGGATTCTGGACTTGCCTTAGATCAGCGCATAAGCCATGCCAGCGCCGGTTGCGCCGCCGCATTTCTTAAGTGCCTAATTCAACGAGATTTTTCCGGACGGGACGAGACCGTCCGCGAGCTGTAAAACGAAAGGAGGCATGCAAATTGCAATGCTTCCCTGCTACGGCTTGAAAACAAAGGTGTTTTTTCCGTTGCAATCTGCAACGAATACGGATGGCGGAATAGGCGCGCGCCGGCCGAGCCGGGCCGCCTACGCGTCTTCCTGCAGCTTGCGCCAGATGGTCGAGGGCGAGATGCCCAGGCACTCCGCAGCGCGCGCCTTGTTGCCTTCGCAGGCTTCCAGGACGGCGCGAATATGGGCGGTCTCGACCTCGCGCAAGCTGCGCAGGTCTTTGTGTGGCGCCTGAAGTCGCGCGCTCGTCTGTTCCCGCAACCGGCGCGGAAAATGGCCGGTTCGAATGGGTTCGCCGGGGCCGGCGAAAATCAGCGCCCGTTCCACGGCGTTTCTCAGCTCCCGCACGTTGCCGGGCCAGTCATGGCGCCCCAGCAGGCTCAGGGCATCATCGGAAAAATGCGTCGGTGGTTTTTTCATCTCGCCGCAGAAAACACCGAGAAAGTGCCCGGCAAGAATGGGGATGTCCTCCTTGCGCTCGCGCAGCGGAGCGATTTCGATCTGCACGATATCGAGCCGGTAAAACAGGTCCTCGCGGAATCGGCCGGCCTTGATCTCCTCCCTCAAGTTCTTGTTGGTTGCGGCGATGACCCGCACGTCCACCGCAATCTCGTCTTCCGCACCGATTCTCCTGATCCTGCGCTCCTCCAGCACCCGCAGAATCTTCGCCTGCATCTCGAGCCGCATGTCCCCGATCTCGTCGAGGAAGAACGTGCCGCCGTCGGCCTGCTCGAAGCTTCCGCGCTTGGTATAAAGGGCACCGGTGAAAGAGCCTCGCATATGCCCGAACAGCTCGCTCTCCAGAAGTTCGTTGGGAATCGCCGAGCAGTTCACCGTCACGAACGGCGCTCCCGCCCGCGCGCCGCCGAAGTGAATCAGGCGCGCGACGACTTCCTTGCCGGTGCCGCTTTCGCCCGTGATCAGCACCGAGGAATCGGTCCCGGCCACCCTGGCGACCAGGTCGAACACGCGCTGCATGACCGGGCTCGTGCCCCTGACCACGTTTCTGATCTGCGCCTGCCCCAGCTCGCTGTTCAGGTAGCGGTTTTGCTCGATCAGGCGTTCGCGCTCGAACGCGCGCTCGACCAGGAAGCGGATCTGGTCCGGAGAAAAAGGCTTGGGAACGTACTCCTGCGCGCCTTTTCTGACCGCCTCGACGGCGGACTCGATGGAGGCATGGCCGGTGATCATCAGCACGGGGATGTTCGGCTCGTGCTCCTTGATCCGTTCGAGCAGCGACATCCCATCCATGTCCGGCATCTTGATATCGCAGATCACCATGTCCGGCGCGCGCTCGCGCACCGACTCCAGCGCGTCGAGCGCGCTCAGCATGATATCCACTTGATAGCCGCTGCGCTCCAGCGCCCGCTTCACCGCCTCGCAGATACGTTCTTCGTCATCGACGACCAGGATTCTGCGCCCGGATTTTCTTTCTACAGGTTCCATCCGTTCAACCTCGCTCGGCTGCTACCACGTCGTCATCGGCAGGCGCCGCTCCCTGCGGCAGCGATAGAATAACCCGCGTCCCGACCGGCCGGGACGCGCCAGCCGGCGGCGCATCGGGCGACAGGCTGTGCACTTCGACTTTGCCGCCGTGCGCCTCCATTATGCTGTAGACAATCGACAGCCCCAAGCCCGTTCCCTGGGGCTTGGTGGTGAAGAACGGGTCGAAGATGCGGCTGCGGATCGCATCCGGAATGCCCGCTCCGCTATCTTGCACCGAGATCTCGGCAAAGCCCCCCCGAAGTGCGGTTCCGACCGTCAGACTCCCTCCCTGCGGCATGGCCTGGACCGCGTTTACCAGAACGTTCGCCAGCACTTGCTCCATCCGCGCGGGATCGCACGGCACGCGCGCGATCCCGCTCGAAAGCTCGGCGGTAACGTCGATTCCCCGCAGGCGCCCGCCGCGGCCGAGCACGCCGAGCGCATCGCGCACCAGAGCGTTCAAGTCGGCGGGCGCGATGTCCAGTTCCTGGCGCCGGGAAAAATCGAGCAGGTCATCGATGATGCGTTTGCAGCGAACCGTGTCTTCGCCGATGCGATCGAGTTCCACCCGGAGGGCGGGCTGATCGCCCACGTCTTCCACGAGCAGGTTGACGTTCATCAGAATGCTGGTGAGCGGATTGTTCAACTCGTGCGCGACGCCCGCGGCGAGCAGGCCGATCGAGGCAAGCTTCTCCGACTGCACCAGGGAATCCTGGGCTTGCCTGAGTTCGGCGGTCCGGGCATCGACGATGCGTTCCAGATGCTCGCGGTGCTCCTGCAGCTCCTGCGCCATCGCATTGAACGATCCGGCCAACTGCCCGATTTCATCCGGCGGCGTGACCGAAACGCGATAGCCCAGCTCGCCTTGCATGATTTTCCGCGTCCCGGTGAGCAGCGCGCCCACATGCCGTAGCAGCCGCCGGGACAGAAACCAGGCGCCCGTCGCCGCGAGCGCGAGGACCAGCGATGAGGTCACCAAGATCAGGGCCGCCGCGCGTTGGCTCACGTCCTGTGATTTTTCCTGGAGCGAGGTCACCCGCAACAGCAGCGCCGACGCCATGCGCTCCAGCCGGCGGTTCGCTTCCTCGCTCTGTTGGTTGATCTCGTGCAGCACGCGTACCTTGCCTTGCTCCGTCGGCGAGTCGGCCCCGGTAAAGACAATCGCGGCGCGGTCGCTGATTGCCTGGATATAGGGCGCCAGGCTCTCGGCCATCGCACTCGACTGCCCTGAAGCGCCGTGGCAGACGGAAGCGCCGCAGCCTTTCAATCGTACATCGACCTCGCCGATCGATGTCTGGAAACGCCGCTCATGCCCGGCGGCGCCATCGACGAGGAAAGCACTGAGCGGCGTGAGCGTCCGCGCGACCGCGGTCTCCAAACCCTGAACCGCTTCCAGCGAGCGACTGATCTCCTGCAGCTCGCGGTTGACGCTGGCCAGATCCCAGAGCGCGTACAGGCTGATCGCGGCCATCACCGCGAGCGACGGCACGGTGACCAGGAGAAACCCGGAGATCAGTTTGGCCGAAAGCGAATGACCGGCCCAGCGAACGCGAGAAGCCAAGATAACCCCTCTCTGCCGGCGTCGCCGGCGAGCTGAAAATGCCACGAGCCGCCGCCGCGATTCGGCGCGACGCGATTCCCGCCCGCCGGCTATGGCAAAGCAGGTCCGCCAACCCACTCGCCGCGCAGCAATTTCTCCAGCCAGAACACGCCGATCACTGTCTTCACGTCGGTGATCTCGCCGGTGCGCACCAGTTCGAGCAACGCCGCCGGCGACAGCTTGAGCACTTCCAGGAATTCGCCATCGTCCAGATTGCTGCCGCGGTGCTCGAGACCGCGCGCGAGATAGACCAGGATGCGTTCGGTCGAATAGGCCACGGTCGGATGGATGGTGGCGAGATAGATCCATTCGCGGGCGACATAGCCGGTCTCCTCCAGCAGCTCGCGCCGGCCCGTGGCGAGCGGCTCTTCGCCCGGATCGATTTTTCCTGCGGGAAACTCAAGGCAGTGCCGGCCGACGACATAGCGGTACTGGCGCTCCATCACCAGCTCACCCGAATCCAGCACCGGGATGATCATCACCGCGCCGTTGTGCTCGATGTATTCGCGTGTTGCCGGCTTGCCGTCGTGCAGGCTGACGCTATCGCATTTGACGCGCAGCAGCTTGCCCTCGAATACGGTTTCGCTCGCCACCTGCGTCTCCGTCATGTCGCCGTGCTTCATCGCCTGGAGTACCGAACAATACGAGGGGAAACATCCCCTCGTGCTCCCCTAATTCAGACGCCTAACGGCAAAGCCGTTAGGCGCTCTTTGTCTTTCGGCAAAGATTGATTTCGTCGCGCAGTTTCTGCGCCGCCGACCTCGTGGCCTCGGCGTAATCTGCGCCGAGGCCGGCGTAGAGCACGGCGCGCGAGCTACTGATGATGAGCCCGGTCCCGGCCGCGGTTGCGCCGTTCGCCACCACGGCGGCAACGTCGCCGCCCTGCGCCCCCACGCCCGGCACCAGGATCGGCATGTCGCCGACGATAGCGCGGATCCTGGCCAACTCCTCGGGGTAAGTCGCCCCCACGACCAGCAGCACATTGCCGTTCGCGTTCCAGTCGCGCGCCGCTTTTTCGGCGATGACCTCGTACAGCTTCCTGCCCTTGCTGTCGAGGTCCTGCACCTCGCGGGCGCCGGGATTGGACGTCCGGCACAGCACGATCACTCCCTTGTCCGCATGCGCGAGAAACGGCGCCAGCGCATCGAATCCCAGGTAGGGATTCACCGTAACCGCATCGGCCTGGTAGCGCTCGAAGGCTTCCTTGGCATACATCTCGGCCGTGCTGCCTATGTCTGCGCGCTTGGCGTCGAGAATTACCGGTATGCCGGGATGGTGCCGGCGGATGTGAGCTATGGTCATTTCGAGCTGGTCTTCGGCGCGCGCCGCCGCGTAGTAGGCGATCTGCGGCTTGAACGCGCACACCAGATCGGCAGTGGCGTCGACGATCGCCCGGCCGAACTCGAATAGTGGATGGCTGGCGGCGGCAAGGTTCTTGGGCAGCCTGGCGGGGTCGGGATCGAGGCCGACGCAAAGCAGGGTGTCCGCGGCGGCCCATGCCCGTTCAAGGCGCTGCACGAAATTCATCGATGGCGCCCGGCGGCAATGGCGAACCCGGCGCAGCCAATCACAGGCAAATCGACTGCGCTGAAAGCGGCGCGCTGCAGCAGCAGGCCCGCGCCCGGGTTCACAGGGACTTAATGGAGAAGTAGCACAGCGCCATCAGCGACTGCGGCATGACGCCGAGCGCGAGCACCGCCAGGCCGTTGGCCGAGATCAGCACGCTCATGTCCAGGCTCGGTTCTATCGGCGCGGTATCGGTCGGCTCGTCGAAGTACATGAGCTTGACGATGCGCAGATAGTAGAAAGCGCCGATGAGCGAGAACAGCACCGCCACTACCGCGAGCCAAGTCATGTCCGCCGCCAACAGCGGCTGCAGCACCGACAGCTTGGCGTAGAAACCCACCGTGGGCGGCACCCCGGCGAGCGAGAACATCAGCAGCAGCATGATGAAGGCGTACCAGGGGTTGCGCGCGTTCAACCCCTTGAAGTCGTCCAGATTCTCGGCTTCGAAGCCGGCGCGCGACAGCAGCATCACCATGCCGAAGGAGCCCAGGGTGGTCAGCACATAGACCACGACGTAGAACATGGCCGCGCTGTAGGCGTCGGCCGCATTCAGCAAGTTGCCGTTGACCACGCCGGCCAACAGGCCCAGCAGCATGAAACCCATGTGCGAAATGGTCGAGTAGGCGAGCATGCGCTTGATGTTGGTCTGGGCGATGGCGGCGAGATTGCCCACGGCCATCGACAGCACCGACAGGATCACCAGCATCTGCTGCCAGTCCACCGCCAGATCGAGGAGGCCATTGACCAAGAGGCGCATGGCCATGGCAAACGCCGCCAGCTTGGGCGCGGAGCCGATGAGGAGCGTCATCGCGGTGGGCGCGCCGTGGTAGACATCGGGGATCCACATGTGGAACGGCACCACGCCCAGCTTGAATGCCATCCCCGAGACCAGGAACACCAGGCCGAAAGTCAGCACGATCTTGTTGGGATTCGCGCTGGCGATCGCTTTCGCCACCTGGGAAATGTCGAGCGTGCCGGTGGCGCCGTAGATCATGGACATGCCGTAGAGCAGCAGCCCCGAGGCCAGAGCGCCCAGCACGAAGTATTTCATCGCCGCCTCGGTCGACTGCGCCGAATCGCGGTTGAGCGCGACCAGGGCGTAGAGCGACAGCGACAGCAGCTCCAGGCCGAGGTAAAGCGTGAGGAAATGGTTGGCCGAGATCATCACCATCATGCCCATCAGCGCGAACAGCACCAGCGCGAAGAACTCGCCTTTCCACAGCCCGCGATCGGCGAGATAGGCGCGCGAATACACCAGCACCACTGACACGGCAATATAAGCCCCGAGCTTCAGCGTATGCCCCATCAGGTCGGCGACGAACATGTTGCCGAAGCTAAAGGCGATCCGGCCCTCGGTAAGATAAGCGACGTCGAGCGTGAACAGGGCGCAGCCGGCGAGCGTCAGTTGCGATAGCGAGTAGGTGACGTGGCGCAGTCGCTGCGGCAGAAACAGGTCCACCACCAGAACGACCGAGACCATGATGGCGAGGAACATCTCGGGGTAGGCGGGCAGCAGATTGGGCATGGGGAAATTCATGGGATCGATCACCTTACAGCTTGCTCGCCGCGAGGTGTTTCAACAGTTCGTTGACCGAGGCGTGCATCACCTCGGTAACAGGCAGCGGATACAGCCCCATGCCGAGCACGGCGAGCGCGAGCAGCGAGAGCACCAGGAATTCGCGCGCGCCGATGTCCTGAAGCTTCGCCACGCGCTCATTGGCCACGGCGCCGAAAATCACGCGCTTGTACATCCATAGGGTGTAGGCCGCGCCGAAGATCAGCGTGGTCGCGGAAAGGGAACCGATCCAGAAATTATGCTTCAACGCGCCCATGATGACCATGAATTCGCCGACGAAGCCGCTGGTGGCCGGGAGCCCGCAGTTGGCCATGGCGAACAGCATCATCAGCGATGCGAACTTGGGCATGGTATTGACCACGCCACCGTAGTCGGCGATGTTGCGGCTGTGCATGCGGTCGTACATCACGCCCACGCACAGGAACATGGCGGCCGAGACGAAGCCGTGCGAAATCATCTGGACGAGCGCCCCTTCGACGCCGTAGGCGCTGAAAATGAAGAAGCCGAGGGTGACGAAACCCATGTGCGCGATCGAGGAATAGGCGATCAGCTTCTTCATGTCCGTTTGCGCGATCGCCACCAGGCCGATGTATACCACGGCGATCAGCGACAGCGTGATCATGAAACCGGCGAGCGCATGGCTCGCGTCGGGCAGCATCGGCAGCGAGAAGCGGATGAAGCCGTAGGCGCCGAGTTTGAGCAGAATCGCCGCCAGCACCGCGGAGCCGCCGGTGGGCGCCTCGACGTGGGCATCGGGCAGCCAGGTGTGCACCGGCCACATCGGCACCTTGACCGCGAACGCGAGGAAGAATGCGCCGAACAGCAGAATCTGCGGCGTCAGCGCCAGCGGCAGCTTGTGCCAGTCGAGGATAGCGAAACTGCCCCCCGACTTGTCGAATAGGTAGAGGAAGGCGACCAGCATCAGCAGCGACCCGAGCAGGGTGTAGAGGAAGAACTTCACCGCCGCATAGACGCGGTTGGGCCCGCCCCAGACGCCGATCACCAGGTACATCGGGATCAGCGTCGCCTCGAAGAACACGTAGAACAGCATCGCGTCCAGGGCGGCGAACACGCCGTTCAGCAGGCCCGACATGATGAGGAAGGCCGCCATGTACTGCGCCACGCGCTGCTTGATCGATTCCCAGCCCGCGAGCACCACCAGCACGGTGATGAAGCTGTTCAACAGGATGAACAGCACCGATATGCCGTCCACGCCGAGCTGGTAGTTGATGTTGAAACGCGGGATCCAAGGCGAGAGTTCGACGAACTGCATGGCGCTGGTCTGGGTGTTGAAGCCGGAATAGAGCGGCAGGCTCACGGCCAGGCCCAGCAAAGCGCCGATCAGGGAGATCTGGCGCACCTGCGCGGCATGACGGTCGCTGAAAGCGAGCACCACCAACCCGAATAGGATCGGGATCCAGATGACGAGGCTGAGCCAGGGAGCGGAAGTCATTGTCTGTCCCCTAAGCGTGGCCGAACCACAGCGTCAGCAGCACGAATACGCCGATGATCATGGTGAAGGCATAGTGATAGATGTAGCCGGACTGGAACAGGCGCACCAAGCCCCCGATCCAGCCCACCACGCGCGCCGTGCCGTTGACCATGAAGCCGTCGATGATGGCCACGTCGCCGATTTTCCACAGGCCACCGCCGACCAAACGCGCGCCGCCGGCGAAGAACCAGTCGTTGAAGCGGTCGAAGCCGTACTTCTCCATCAGGATGGTGACGAGGAAGCCTGCCTTCTGCCGCAGCACCCCGGGCAGTTCGGGATTGACGATGTACAGGTACCCGGCGGTCGCCGCCCCGGCGAGCGCGAACCAGAACGGCAGGGTGGTGACCCCGTGCAGCATCATGCCGATCACGCCGTGGAACTCCCGCGCCATTTCGGCCATGCCCTCGTGCTCCGGGGCGATGAAAATGGCCGAACCGAAATAGCCGCCGTAGAGCACCGTGCCTATGGTCCAGCCGGCGGCAACCGATGGAATCGCAAGCAAAACAAGCGGCAGTGTCACCACCCACGGCGATTCCTCCGGTGCATGGCCGTGGCCGGCATCGTGGCCATGGCCATGCTCGCCGGCGTCATGCGTGACGAAGCGCTCCTTGCCATGAAAGGTGTAGAAAATCAAGCGGAAGGAATACAGGCCGCCGACGAACACGCCGGCGAGGAGCATCAGATAGGCGAAACCGGCGCCCGGCGTATGCGACAACTGCACCGCCTCCAGGATCGAGTCCTTGGAGAAAAATCCGGCGAACGGCGGCAGCCCGGCATTCGCGAGCGCGCCGACGAGCATGGTCCAATAGGTGATCTTCATGTACTTCCGGAGCCCGCCCATCTTGCGCATGTCCTGCTCATGATGCAGCGCGATGATCACCGAGCCCGCGCCCAAGAACAGCACTGCCTTGAAGAAAGCGTGGGTCGCGAGATGAAACATGCCGACCGAATAGGCCGATGCGCCGAGCGCCACGGTCATGTAGCCGAGCTGCGACAGGGTCGAATAGGCGATTACGCGCTTGATGTCATACTGCACCACGGCGATCAGCGCCATGAAGAAAGCGGTGATGCCGCCGATCACCAGCACGAAGGACAGAGCCGCCTCGGACAGTTCGAACAGCGGCGACATGCGCGCCACCATGAATATGCCCGCCGTCACCATGGTGGCCGCGTGGATCAGGGCCGAGATCGGCGTCGGGCCTTCCATCGAGTCGGGCAGCCAGACATGCAGCGGAAACTGCGCCGATTTTCCCATGGCGCCGATGAACAAGCAGATGCAGATCACCGAAATCAGCAACCAGGGCACGCCGGGGACAATCTCGATGGTGGTCTTGACCATGCCTGATGATTGCGCGAACACGGCGGCGTAATCGAGCGTGCCGAAATGGGCCAATATCAGACCGATGCCGAGCAGAAAGCCGAAGTCGCCGACACGGTTCACCAGGAAGGCCTTGAGGTTGGCGTAGATGGCCGTCGGCCGGGTGTACCAGAAGCCGATCAGCAAATACGACACCAGGCCCACCGCCTCCCAGCCGAAGAACAACTGCACGAAGTTGTTGGCCATCACCAGCATCAGCATGGAGAAGGTGAATAGCGCAATATAGGCGAAGAAGCGCTGGTAGCCCGGATCGTCCGCCATGTAGCCGATGGTGTAGACGTGCACCATGAGCGAGACGAAGGTAACCACCACCATCATCAGCGCCGTCAGCCGGTCGATCAGAAAACCGATCTCGAAGCGCGTCTCGCCCGAGGTCAGCCAGGTGTAGACGCTGCCATTGAAGATATTGCCGTTCAGCACGTCGAAGAAGATCGCCACCGAAGCGACGAACGAGACCGTCACCCCGAGAATGGCCGCCCAGTGGGCGCCGGCGCGGCCGATGGCGCGGCCGCCAAGGCCGGCGATCAGGGCCCCGGCGAGGGGCGCCAGCGGCACCAGCAGGTAGAGTTGTTGCATCGATGTCATAGCGTTGTGCCGGGCGATGCGCTATGGGTGGCAGGCCGCACTTCGGCCGCTTTGCACGCGTTCACCCCTTGCTCCTTGCCCATTGCGTTCCCTTAGCCCTTCAATGCATTCAGGTCGTCGACGTTGATGGTGGCGAGATTGCGGAATAGCACCACCAGGATCGCCAGCCCGATGGCCGACTCGGCCGCCGCCACCGTCAGAATGAAAAACACGAACACCTGCCCGGAAATGTCGTGCAGGTAATAGGAGAAGGCGATGAAGTTCAGGTTCACCGCCAGCAGCATCAGCTCGATTGCCATCAGCAGGATGATCACGTTCTTGCGATTGAGGAAAATGCCGACGATGCTGATGGCGAACAGCAGCGCGCCGAGGATCAGGAAGTGCGCGAGCGACAGCACGGGCAAGGATAGCGAGGGCACGATCAGCCTTCCTTCTTTTCCGAGGGCATCGAAACCAGGCGCACCCGGTCGGCGCGCTTGACCGCGACCTGTACGGCCGGGTCCTGGCGCTTGCTGTCCTTGCGCCGGCGCAGCGTGAGCGCGATCGCCGCGACGATCGCGACCAGCAGGATCACCGCCGCGAGCTCGAACGGATAGACGTAGTCGGTGTAGAGGACGCGGCCGAGCTCCTTGGTGTTGCTGTAGCCCGCGCCCGGATCGGCCGGGTTGGGCAGGTGCCCGGTATCGAAGTACTTGCCGCTAAGCACCAGCACCATCTCGATCACCATCAGCACGCCGACCGTGGCACCCAGCGGCAGGTAACTCCAAAAACCTTCGCGCAGCCGGTCGAGGTTGATATCGAGCATCATCACCACGAACAGGAACAGCACCATCACCGCGCCGACGTAGACCAGCACCAACACGATCGCCAGGAACTCGGCCCGCAGCAGCATCCAGATGCCGGCGGCGGTGAAGAACGCGAGCACCAGGTAGAGCGCCGCGTGCACCGGATTGCGCGCGGTAATCACGCGCAGCGCGGCGATCAGCAGGACGCTCGAGAAAAAGTAGAAAATAATCGCTTCAATATTCATGGATACGTCACCGGTATGCCGCGTCGCTGGCGCGGTCCCTGGCGATTTCGGCTTCGTAGCGGTCCCCGACCGCGAGCAACATCTCCTTGGTGTAGTGCAAGTCGCTGCGTTTCTCGCCGTGGTATTCGAGGATGCGCGTCTCGACGATGGAATCGACCGGGCACGATTCCTCGCAGAAGCCGCAGAAAATGCACTTGTTCAGGTCTATGTCGTAGCGCGTTGTCCGGCGCGTGCCGTCGGCGCGCTGTTCCGACTCGATGGTGATCGCGAGCGCCGGGCACACCTCTTCGCACAGCTTGCAGGCGATGCAGCGTTCCTCGCCGTTGGGGTAGCGGCGCAGCGCGTGCAGGCCGCGAAAGCGCGCCGACTGCGGCGTATGCTCCTCCGGATACTGCACCGTGATCTTGCGCGAGAACAGATGCCGTCCGGTGACCGCCATGCCTTTCAGCAGCTCCAGCAGCAGGAAGCTCTTGAAGAAATCGCGAATTTTCTCGGCCATGACCGGTCACTTCCAGATCGAGAACGGCGTCTGCATCCATGCGGCTATCAACACCAGCCACACGATGGTCAGCGGAATGAACACTTTCCAGCCAAGGCGCATGATCTGGTCGTAGCGATAGCGCGGGAAGGTGGCGCGGAACCACAGGAACAGGATCAATATGCACAGCACCTTGCCCAGCAGCCACACCGGGCTGGGGATGAGGTTGAGGATGGGGCTGTCGAGCGGCGCGGCCCAGCCGCCGAAGAACATGATGGCAGTGAGGAACGCAACCAGGATCATGTTGGCGTACTCGCCCATGGAGAACACGCCGAAGAGCATGCCCGAATACTCCACATGGAAGCCGACGATCTCCGATTCGCCCTCGGCCATGTCGAACGGGGCACGCTGGGTCTCGGCCACGCCGGAGATGAAATACACCAGCAGCATGGGCGCAAGCGGCAGCCAGTTCCACGACAGGAAATTCAGCCCCATGTCGGCGAAATGGCCTTTGGCCTGGCCGTTTACGATATCGCTAAGATTCAGGCTCTGCGACACCATCAGCACGCATACCAGGGCAAAGCCCATGGCAATCTCGTAGGACACGATCTGCGCCGCCGCCCGCATGGCGCCGAGGAAGGCGTATTTCGAATTCGACGCCCAGCCGGCGACGATGATGCCGTACACGCCCATCGAGGTGATGGCGAGCACGTAGAGCAGCCCGGCGTTGACGTTGGCCAGGACCACCTGCGGGCTGAACGGAACCACCGCCCACGCGGCCATCGCCACCGTGAGGGTGATCACCGGCGCCAGCACGAACAAAACCTTGTCGGCGCCGGACGGGATGATGATTTCCTTGAATACCAGCTTGATGCCGTCGGCGATCGGCTGCAGCAAGCCCAGGGGCCCGACGCGGTTGGGGCCGATGCGCACCTGCATGTAGCCGATGACCTTGCGCTCGAGCAGCGTCAGGTAGGCCACGGCGCCGAGCAGCGGCGCGACGATGAGCATGATCAGCACCGAGGTCTTGACCAAGGTGAAAACGGCCGCACCCAATACAGGACCAAGCATGCCCTGGGCGAATTCGAGCCCTAGCGCAATAATTTTGGCGTAAAGCTCCATCACCATCGCCATCACTGCGGCTCCACGCTGATGTCGCCCGACATCGGGCCCAGATCACGCGTCGCCGGGTGCCCCGCGGCGAGGCGCACGCAGTCGAGCGGCAGGCGGTCGTCGCGCGCGGCGTTCACCGCGGCTTCGCCATCGCCCTGACGCACCTTTACCGCCTGCCCTACTTTCAGGCCGAGCTTGTCCAGCAGCGCGGCATTCATCCAGGCGCGCGGCAGCGCGGCAGCGCTCGTTTGCTGCAGCGCGGCGGAGCGGCGAACGATTGCGTCGCTGAAATACATGGGCACATCGGCCACCCGCTGCAGGCCCGCCACAGCGGCCGGAATCTGCAGTGCAATTCCGCTCAAGCGGTTGTCGAGTTTGGCCGCGACTTCGTCAGGTTTAGCGATCTCGTCGCGTATTTGTTCGCTGCTGTCGTAATCGAAGCCTTTGATGCCGAGCAGGTTGCCGAGCACGCGCAGCACTTTCCACGCCGGGCGCGCGTCTCCCAGGGGCTTGACCACGCCGTTGAAGCTTTGCATGCGGCCTTCGGCATTGATAAATGTGCCCGAAGTTTCGGTAAACGGCGCGATCGGCAGCATCACGTTGGCGTATTCGAGGGCGTAGCCCTTGTACGCGGACAGGGAAATCACGAATTCGGTCGCGTGCATGGCCTTGATTGCCGCGCGCGGATCATTGCAATCGAGCTCCGGTTCGGTGTTGAGCAGGACGTAGGCTTTACGTGGCGCGGCGAGCATGGCGGCCGCGTTCAGGCCACCCGCCCCGGGCACGGCCTGGGCCAGGTAAGCACCGACGCTGTTGGCCGCCTCGCCAAAAAAGCCGAAGCTCGCGCCCAATAGTCCCGCCAGTTCCTGCGCCAGCAATTGCAGTTGCGCCGCCTGCGGGTGCTGCCCGGCCAGATTGCCGAGGAAAATGCCCGTCTTCGCGCCGGAGTTCAGGCTGGCGGCAATATTTTTCGCAGCATCGCCGACCCCGGTCCCGGCCAGCGGCGCAGGCACGGGTTTCTGTTTTAATTCGGCTACCGCTTTCACCACCTGCGCCAACATGTCCGGCAACGCTTGCGGCGGCACGATGGCCTTGTTGGCCACGGTCATCAACAGATCGTCGTCCGTGGCATGGATGAGGTTGACTTGCTGCCCGCGCTTGGCGGCCTGGCGCATGCGGCTGGCAACCAGCGGGTGGTCCGTGCGCAGGAAGGAGCCGACGACCAGCACGCGATCGAGACGGCTGATATCCGCCACCTTCATGCCCAGCCAGGGCGCGCCGGTTCGCTTCGCATCAGCCGAAAAATCCGTTTCGCGCAGGCGGAAGTCGATGTTCTGGCTGCCGATGCCACGCATCAGCTTGCCCAAC
>JACRAS010000057.1 GCA_016234705.1 Betaproteobacteria bacterium
AAGATGAGACTTCCCGAGGGCTTGACCCTCCTAAAGGTTCGTCAAAGACGATGACGTTGATAGGCTCGGTGTGGAAGGGCAGTAATGCCTTGAGCTAACGAGTACTAATTGACCGTGCGGCTTGATCCTATAACCTTAAGTGGGCGTTACGAAATGAGGGAATGCATCCCCTCGTACTGCCCTAAGTCAGGGTTGTTTCAGTCATTGTGAAACAGCCTCTAAGGAATAAGGAATCGCGCTCAAATACATACAGTTACATACCCAATCTTTACTTCACCCAGAATGCGTCAGTCACGGCCAAAAGCCACAGGCTCAAGCCGCGACCGAACCCAAAGAATTCCTGACGAGCATAGCACGCTGGTCCCACCCCTTCCCATCCCGAACAGGGCCGTGAAACGGTGTTGCGCCGATGATAGTATGGATTACCCATGCGAAAGTAGGTCATCGTCAGGTCCTGAAAAAACAAAACGCCCCGGCCATCAGCCGGGGCTTTTTGCTTTGTGCATTTCGTAGAGCGCTGGTGGGAACTGCCCGATGAGTCCGTTCAGATCGTGCGGCAGGGTGGCCCGGCGCGGCGCGGCCGGTTCAATCGACGTGGGGAGAGTCGGGGCTGACCGACGCCTGGTCTTCGAGCCACTCCCGCCAAAGGGCCATCAGCACGGCGACGATCACCGGGCCGACGAACATTCCGATTAGACCGAAGACCGCCAGGCCGCCGAGCACGCCGAACATCACCAGCAGAAAAGGAATCTGCGTGGCGCTGCTGATCACCAGCGGCCGTATCAGATTGTCGACCCAACTCACGACCAGCGTGCCCCACAGCAGCAGGCCGATGCCTTCGAGCGTCTTGCCGCTGAACAGCAGCCAGGCGCCCAGGGAGCCCCAGACAAAAGGCGTGCCGAAAGGCATCAGCGCGATGAGCGCGGTGAACGCGCCGAACAGCACCGGCGCCCGCACTCCGGCAAACCAGTAGCCTACGCCGGCCAGCAGGCCCTGTGCCAACGCGGTCAGGACCAGGCCGTAGAGAACCGCCTTGGTGGTGGTGCCGATTGCGGCAATGTAGCCGTCGACGCGCATGCCGAGGAAGCGCCGCAATACCCGCCGCAGCTGGTCGAGCAGGCTCTCCCCGTCGCGGTAAATGAACAAAACCGTGAGCACGGCGAAGCCCAGCTTGAGCGCATTGTGCGCCACTCCTCCGACCAGATCTCCCAGTTCGCCCAGCCATTGCCGTGCCCAGCTCGCCAGCTGGGCACGCAGTGCGGCCGGGTCCGTGGTGAATTGGTCGAGCAGGTCCTGCAGCCGTTCGCCTAGCCACGGCAGGCGCAGGACGAAATCCGGCAGCCGGTGCGTCCCCTCGGCCAAGTAAGCGGAGGCGGCCTGGTAGGCAAGGACGAATTCTGCCTGCAGCAGGGCGATAAGCCACAACAGCGGCAGCACGAACGCAGTCGTGAGCAACAGGGTCATCAGTAACGCGCTGCCCATGGCATTCCCGCGCAGGAGCCGGCGCAGTCGTGTATAGATGGGCCAGGTGACATAGGCGAGGATGGCGGCCCAAACCGTCGGCACGATGAACCAGGCGAGCACCAGGTAGCCGAGAACAAACAGGCCGCCCAGGAGCAGCGCCAGAACGACGCGGCGGGGGACGGAAGCGGCGTCGCGCTCAGACACCATGAAAATCTCGTTGCGCAAAGCCGTCCAGAAACTCGGCCTGCAGGCCGCTGGTCGGCACGCACACCAGGTGCAGGCCGCGCACGCCGCGGCGCATGAGTTCGCGCGTGGCGGCCATGGCCACGCCGCAATTGTCCGAAGGCACCACGAATTTGGCGCCGTCAGGCACGGCGGCGGCCCAGTCGGCGAGCTCACATAGCGGTTGCCGGTTCATATTCGATCTCCAATCCTGGCTAAATCAGCCTAGTAACGCTATCGTACAACGGCTTGCCTCCGCGTTGCGCGATGGCATTGGTCGTGGCGGTGGTGCCGTGCACGATCACCTGCAGCTCGGGCAGGATCGCGCCCGCGGCTTCGAGCGCGGCGACCACGCCGTAGGCCTGGTTATGCATGGTGGTCGGTACTTTCGCCAGGCGCACGGTTGCATCATCGGCGTTGAGCATGATCAAGTCGGTGAACGTGCCGCCGACATCGATGCCCACGATCCAGCTAGGTTTGCACGTGCTCATGGTTCAGACGGACAGGTAGGTGGCGCGCACTTGCCCGTCGGCGGCAAGCTCGGCCATCGTGCCCTGATAGCGGATGTGGCCTTTCTCGATGATATATGCGCGATCGGCGACCAGGTTGGCGAAATGCAGGTTCTGCTCCGACAGCAACACGCACAGCCCTTCCTGCTTCAGCTCCAGGATGGTCTTCGCCATCTGCTCGACGATTACCGGCGCCAGGCCCTCGGAAGGCTCGTCCAGCAGGATCGCGGAGGGATTGCCCATCAAAGTGCGCGCGATGGTGAGCATCTGCTGCTCCCCGCCCGACATGCGCGCGCCGGGCCGCTCGCGCATGCCGGCCAGATTGGGGAACAACTGGAACAGCTTCTCCGGCGTCCACTGCGGCGCGCGGACGCGCGGCGCCTGTCGGCCCACCTCGAGGTTTTCCATCACGCTGAGATCGGTAAATATGCGCCGCTCCTCGGGCACGTAACCCAGGCCGAGGCGCGCGATCTGATAGGGTTCCAGTCGCTCGATGCGCCGGCCGTCGAAGCTGATCTCGCCCGCGAGCGGCCGCACCAGGCCGATGAGCGTTTTCAGCGTGGTGGACTTGCCCGCGCCGTTGCGGCCCAGCAGCACCACCACTTCACCGCGCTCGGCCGACAGGCTGAGATCGTAGAGGATATGCGCCCGGCCATAGGCACTGTTGACGCCTTTTACCTCAAGCATACTCAGCTCCGAAAAGGTTGCCCGAGCCGAGATAGACTTTCTGCACCTCCCGGTTGGCGCGCACTTCGGTCGGCTTGCCTTCGGCGATGATGCGCCCCCGGTTCAAAACGATGATGCGATCGGCATGGGCGAATACCACGTCCATGTCGTGCTCGGTGAACAGCACGGCGATGGCGGATGCGCGTGCGAGTTCGGCGGTGAGTCGCATCAGGGCCACACGCTCCTGCGGCGCCATACCCGCGGTCGGTTCGTCCATCAGCAGCAGGCGCGGCCGGTTGGCCAGTGCGATGGCGAGCTCCACGCGCTTCAAGTCGCCGTAGGCGAGCACCGCACAGGGGCGTGCGGCCTGTTCGGCAATGCCCACGCGCGCAAGCAATTCAATCGCCTCGTCCACGTACAGCCGCTCGGCCAGCGACACGAGCGAGTTGAGCCTGCCGTGAAAATTGAGCAAGGCGATCTGCACGTTTTCACACACCGTCATGGAGGCGAAGGTGGCGGTGATCTGGAACGTGCGTCCCACTCCCAGGCGCCAGATCTGGCGCGGCTTCAAACCGATCAGGCTGCGGCCTTCGAATTCGGCGCTGCCGCTGTCGGTTGCGATCTGGCCGTTCAACAGGTTGAAGCAGGTGGTCTTGCCCGCGCCGTTGGGGCCGATCAGCGCCACCAGCTCGCCCGAGGCAAGGCTGAAGCTCACCTCGCATACGGCCTGCACGCCGCCGTAGGCTTTGGACAGATCGATCACGCGCAATACGGTCACCTGCGGTTCTTTCCCGTGCGGGCTTCCCAGCGCTCGCGCAGAAAGCCGGCGATGCCCTGCGGGAACGCGAGTACCAGAAACAGGATGATGCCGCCGAGCAAGGCGCGCCAGAATTCGGTCTGGCGCGCGATGGTGTCCTGCAGCCAGGTGAACACCGCGGCGCCGGCCACCGCGCCGGTGAGGGTCTGGATGCCGCCCATCAACACCATCACCAGGCCGTCCACCGAGCGCGGGATCGACAAGGTATCGGGCGAGATGCTGCCTTTGGAAAAGGCATGCACCGCTCCGGCCAGGCCGGCGAACACGCCCGCCAGCGCGAAGCCCAGCCACTGCTGCCGGCGCACGTCGATGCCGATGGCGTCAGCGCGCAGCGGCGAGTCGCGGCCGGCGCGCAGCGCGTAGCCGAAGGGCGAGAATACGATGCGCCATAGCAAAAGAACTCCGCCGGCACACAGTGCGAGCGCAAGATAGTAGAACGCAGTCTTGGAAGCGAGCCAATCCGCGGGCCAGATCCCGACCAGTCCGTTCGAGCCGCCGGTGAAGGCATCCCACTGGTACACGACCGACCAGGCGATCTGCGCGAAGGCGAGCGTCAGCATGGCGAGATACACGCCCGACAGGCGCACGCAAAACCAGCCGAAGACCAGCGCTCCTAGAGCGCCGACTAACGGCGCCAACAACAGCGCCGCCTCCATCGGTACTGCGTGTTTGAACAGGAGCGCTGCGGCATAGGCGCCCAAGCCGAAGTAAGCCGCGTGGCCAAAGGAATGCATCCCGGCCGGACCCATGATGAAATGCAGGCTGACCGCGAACAGCGCGAATGCCAGGATGTCGGTCAGCAGCACCAGGGTGTAGCGGTCCGAGAACAGCGGCAGCAGCGCGAGCATGAGCAGCGCCGCGGCGAGCCCTTTGAGCAGGGCGGGCGGCGGGAGGTACAAAGGCGGCTCGACCGATGCCGCGCCGCGCGGTATGCCCTGCTGCCGTCCGAGCAAACCCCAGGGCCGGATCACCAGCACCACCGCCATGACGATGAACTCCACTACCAGGGTCAGTTTGGAAAAGGAGAAATCGATACCGAAGGCGCTGACATTGCCTATGCCTATGCACATGGCCTTGATCACGCCGATGATCACGGCAGCGAGAAAAGCGCCGGGGATGCTGCCCATGCCGCCGACCACCACCACCACGAACACATCCGACAGAATCGTCAGGTCCATGGTCAGCACCGCCGGCTCGCGCGGGATCTGGATCGCGCCGCCCAGGCCGGCAAGGAATGAACCTAGCGCGAACACGCTGGTGAACAGCCAGGCCTGGTTGACGCCCAGGGCGCCGGCCATCTCGCGGTCTTCCGTCGCCGCGCGCACCAGCGTGCCCCAGCGCGTGCGCGTGAGCAGCAGCCACAACAGGCCCAGCACCACCGGACCGAGCACGATCAGGAACAGGTCGTATTGCGGAAATTGTCTGCCGGCAATGTCGACCGCTCCTTTCAAGCCGGGCGCGCGCGGCCCGAGCAGATCTTCCGGCCCCCAGGTCCAAAGGGCAAAGTCGCGAATGATCAGCACCAGGGCGAAGGTGGCGAGCAGTTGCAGCAGTTCGGGCGCGTGATAGAGGCGCCGCAGCAGCAGCCGCTCGACCAACGCGCCGAACACGCCCACGATCAGGCCCGCGAGCAGCACCCCGCCCCAGAAGCCGAGGATGCCGCCGCTGAAGGTCTTCACTAGGCTGTAGGCGGTATAGGTGGCCAGCATATAAAGCGAGCCATGGGCGAAGTTGACAATGCGGGTGACGCCGAAAATGATCGACAGTCCGGCGGCGACCAGAAACAGCGACGAGGCCGAGGCGAGGCCGTTGAGAAGTTGGATGACGATGCTGCTGAAGCTCAAGTGCCGCTCGATGCAAGTCTTATGTGGCGCGGGAAGCTATGGATTCCCTCTCCGGGAGATTGACGGGGAATCGGCTGAATCACGGTACCTCCTCTCAGGCAAAGCAAGAGGAGGCGAGAGATGCTCGGCTTAGTCCGCCGGGCGCATTTTCCTGACTTCGTCGTCGGAAGGCAGGTACCTGGCGCCGTCGGCAAAGCTGAACGAACTCATGACGCCTTTGCCATTCTTCAGGCCGAGGCGGCCGACGTAGGCGCCCATGGTGGACTGATGGTCGAGCGCGCGGAAGGTGATTTTGCCGATCGGTGTGTCGACCTGCAGGCCTTTCATCGCCGCGACCAGTTTTTCCTGATCCAGGCTGCTCGCCTTCTTGATCGCTTCAGCCGCGGTCTTCAGGGTGGCGTAGCCGACGATGGAGCCCAGGCGCGGATAGTCCTTGTATTTCTTCTGATAGGCGGCGAGAAAATTCTTGTGCTCGGGAGTATTGATCGACTGCCAGGGGTAGCCGGTCACGTACCAGCCCGCGGGCGTGTCTTCCTTGAGCGGGTCGAGGTACTCGGGCTCGCCCGCGAGCAGGTTGAATACGGCCCGGTCCTTGAACAGGCCACGGGTCTGGCCCTCGCGCACGAACTTGGTGAGATCGGCCCCGAAGAGCGAAGAAAAGATCGCATCCGGCTTGGCGTCGGCCAGGGCCTGCGCCACGGCGCCGGCTTCGATTTTGCCCAGGGCCGGCGCCTGTTCGGCGACGAACTCGACATCGGGCTGCGCTTTTTTCAGCAATTCCTTGAACGCCGCCGTGGCCGACTGGCCGTATTCGTAATTGGGATAGACGATGGCCCAACGTTTTTTCTTCAGCTTGACCGCCTCGGGGATCAGCATGGCGGTCTGCATATAGGTCGAGGGGCGCAGGCGGAAGGTGTACTTATTGCCGTTCTGCCACACGATCTTGTCGGTCAACGGCTCGGCGGCGATGAACAGCACTTTTTTCTGCTTGGCGAAATCCGCGACCGCGAGGCCGACGTGTGACGGGAAAGTTCCGATCAGGAAATTGACGTTCTCGCGCGAGAGCAATTCCTCGGCGACGCGCACCGCATCGCCCGGATTGCCGCCGTCGTCGCGTGAGACGACTTCGAGCTTGCGCCCGAGCACGCCGCCGGCACCATTGATTTCCTCCAGCGCCAGCTCCCAGCCCTTCTTGTACGGTTCGAGAAAGGCGGGGAAGACCTTGTAGCTGTTCATTTCGCCGATCTTGATCGTGCCTTGGGCGGTTGCCGGCCCGCTGAAAACCGCGGCCATGGCCAGCGTCACCACGCCTAACAAAAAAATTCTGCGTGCAATCATCTCGTTCTCCAAATGGTTCATTGTCGCTGGCTAATTCAGACCCAGACTTCCGGCGGTAAGGCTCGTCCTGCGGCACTCTGCCGGTCAGCGCAAGAATATACGCAATTTCGATACATTATATTACTGACTGTTGCGGTATTTATTAATCAATGCCTTGCAAGGCCTGCCATCTCGATCTGAAGATTTCGAGAGTCTCGATCAGGTAGAAAATCGACCAATCAAAGCTACGAAATGGCTACGCGGCTGCTTGCGTTCTGGTTACCCACAAACAGTGATGAAGAGGCCGAGGCGGTAGCCGCATACCTGCAAGGATTATAGCGACAGGCCGGAACCGATAAAAAGGTATCTCGGTTATGGTCCTCAGCGTCCAGCGGTCGGTCGTGCAGGTCAGTGCGCGCGCGATGCCGACATTGAACGCCCAGGGTCTGCGGTCGTGGTCAAGCGCAAAATAAAATGACATCGGCCATGGTCAGGGACACGGCGAGTGCGGAATCGACTCGGTTCATGGGGCACCGTCTGCTTAGGCGGGCGCACGCGCGCGGGCCTAGTGCTCCACTTTCCACGGAATGATCCAGCGCTCCAGCTCATTCAGGATCAGGCTGAACAGGTAGCCGATCACCGCGATCATGATGAGGCCCACATACATGGTGTCCACCGAGAGGATTTCCCACGCGTTCCAGATCATGTAGCCGAGCCCGCTCTTGGCGCCGATCATCTCGGCGATGGCGATGAGGATGAGCCCCATGCCGACGCCGAGCTTGATCCCCGACATGATGAACGGCAGCGCGCCCGGAAGCGCGATGGTGCGGAACATCTGCCAGCGGCCGGCCTGGAAGTTCTTGCCGACATCGAGATAGATCTTGTTGATCTCGAGCACGCCGGCCACGGCATTGATGCAAATGGGGTAGAACACGCCGATCGCCACCATCACGATCTTGGACCCTTCTCCCAAACCGAAAATGAGCAGGATCAGCGGCAAAATGGCGCTCTTCGGGATCGGGTAGGTGGCCGCGATGAGCGGGTCGATGGCCGCGCGTATCAGCCGGGACAGGCCCATCACGACGCCCAGCACCAGCGCGGGGATGCCGCCCAGGAGAAATCCCCAGAACAGCCGCTGCAGGCTGGTCCAGGTGTTGATCCATAAAACTCCGGAGTCCATTAGTCCGATCAGCGTATGCAGGATCGTGATCGGCGCCGGGAAAAAGCGCGTATCAATTAATCCCAGGCGGGCGCTAAGCTCCCAGATACCCAGCAGGAGCAAAGGCGACAAAACGCTGATCAATCGGTCTCTGCGCCCCGGACCCATCTTGAGCATGCGGCGTGTGGTCGGCCCCCAGGAAGCGGTCACCCAGGCGCGCTCCGCCCACTGCATTTTCACCTTGCTCATGACTTCATCACCCCGCTTTCCGCATCGGCCTTGGCGTGCTGCACTTCGTCACGCAGGTAGCCCCAGATCCGGTACACGAGTTCGCCGTACTCGGGCCGGGCGCGCAGCTCCAGCACGCTGCGCGGACGCTCGAACGACACATCGATGAGCGCCTTGGTGCGCCCGGGGTGCGCGGTCATCACCATGATCTTGTCGCCCAGGGTGACTGCCTCATCCACGCTGTGGGTGATGAACAGCACCGTCTTCTTGGTCTCTTCCCAGATGCGCAGCAGTTCCTGCTGCAGCAGCAACCTGTTCTGCTCGTCGAGCGCCGAAAAGGGCTCGTCCATTAGCAATACCTCCGGGTCGTTGGCGAAGGCCCGGGCGATGGACACGCGCTGCTTCATGCCGCCTGAGAGCTGGTGCGGATAGGCGTGGGCGAATTTGCTGAGTCCGGTGCGGTCCAGGTAATGGCCGACGACCTCTTTTATCTCGACCTTGGACACGTTGCGCATCTTCAGGCCGTAGGCGGCGTTGTCCCATACGGTCATCCAGGGAAAGATGGACTCGCCCTGGAACACCATCGAGTTGCAGGGGCGGTTGCGGTCCGTCTGGTTGATCTCGATGCTGCCGCAGGTGGGCTGATCAAGCCCCGCCAGGATGCGGAGCAAGGTGGTCTTGCCGCAGCCGCTCGGTCCCACGATCAGGAAGAACGTGCCCGGCGCGATCTCGAGGCTGACATCGTCGATGGCGCAAAAAATCTTGTCCTTGGTGTGGAATTCCTTGGTGAGATTGTTGATGCGGATCTTCGCCGGCTCGGCCTCTCGGGAAAGGGGACTCACAACTCTGATCCGGTCTGAAGCCTCAGCATGAGAAGTGACATTGCGGATCACGGCAGCCTCCTTATTTGCCTCGCCGGACGTAGGCGCCCAGCTCCTTCACCGCCGCCTCGGCAAACGAGTTGTCGACTACCTGCTCGACGCTCACGTCGCCCTCGATGAGCCCTTGCTCCTTGTAGAACTGGAAGTCCTTTCTCAGGCTCGCCTCGTTGACCTTGCCGTCGGGATTGTTGCCGGGGGTGACAATAGTCCTGTAGACATTGGGATCCTTGATGTTGGTAAATTCAACGAGGATCGCAATGATCTCGTCCGCCTTCGGCCCGGTGAGTTTGCCGTCCTTCAGCGCGTCGTTGTAGTCCCGCACCGCCCGGACATAGGCGCGCATGAATTTCCTCGCGACCTCGGGGTTGTCTTTGATGAAGATCCCGCCATAGAGCACCACCGCCACCTGGTGGTACGGATAAATCTCGTCGTTCCCGGCGAAGCGGACCGCGGCGCCGTTGATGACGGCCGCCGTGGCGGAGGGCTCGGTGGTCAGGCTGGCATCAATGGCCTTGTTCTGCAGCGCCAGCACGTGTTGCGGAAAGCCCATGCTCACCATCGTCACATCGCTGTACGTAAGACCGCCTTTCTTCAGGGCTTCGTTCATCATGACGGCAGTGCTGATGCCGGGGGAACTGCCGGCCACCTTCAACCCCTTCAAGTCGTGGAAGCTTTTCACCCTTCCACTGATCACCAGGTCCTTACGCACCAGCAGCGGCACATAGCCATGGCCCGGAGGCGAAGAGCCCTTGTCCGCGACAATCTTGATGGGTATACCGCGGGCTGCTGCATTAAACAGCCCCGCCGAAGAGGAGCCGCCTCCCACATCCAACTGTCCGACGCCGAGAGGCGCCACCATCTTGGCGGCAGAGTCGAACGGGGTGTAGGTGACGTTGATCCCTTCCTGCAGAAAATAACCCTTTTTCTCGGCAATGAAAAAGCCTACGTCGCTGCTGCTGTTGGTGATGCCGACCCGAACCGTGGTCGCGGCCTGCGCCTGTGTGCCGGCGAGCCCCGGCCCCGCCAGCGTCGCGATCCCGATAAGGGTCGCTGAAATCAAGGAAAGAATACGCTCGGCTGATAGCGCCGCGCGAATCCGAAAGCGAGAACGCGTGTGCATAAGGTAACTCCTCCTCAAAATGGATAATTCTTATATCGAGCCTGGATTGTCAAACCAGTTCGTAATACTTCAGCACCGGCGACTGGGCGCGGCGCTCCCGGTATTGGAGCGAATGGCTCCGGAGCGCCGCACACGCAATTAGCTGATATGTCGGCCGGCAAACGTTTCGAAGTTGGTGATTTTCGGAGGCGATCCTTCAAAGCCCAATTCACTCCAGCGAGCGCATACGGTTTCGTACGTCTCCTTTTTGAGCAGACTGCGCGGCGAGAACACCTTGAGGTATTTGAACTCCTTGCACGCGTTGATGATGCACTTGGAACCCCAGGGCCGGATCTCCGGCGGATTCTGGCTAGGATCGAGGTAGGTACTCCACGTCTCGCGCATTATCTCGATCGACTGGGCCGGCCGCGAGCGCGTCACCATGGCCCAGACGACGTCGGGCAAATTGCTCGGATCGACGTCGTCATCCACCACCACGATGTACTTGGTGAAGTACGCCCCGCCCATGCATTGAGCCGCCAATGCCGCTACCTGCGCGGCGTGCCCGGCATAGCGCTGCTCGATCGAGACTACGGTCATTCCCCAGCCGGCCGCCTCGGGCGGCGACCAGACGCCTTTGATGCCCGGAACCCCCAAGGCGTCGAGATCGGCCCAGATCCTCGCTGCCTTGGCCATCGCCCACATCGTTCCGCACTCGTTGGACGGAAAATCGGCCATCAACGCACTGGTCAGGATCGGCTTGTTGCGATAGCGGATGCAGTTGATATCGATGTAGGGTGTCGCGCCGCCCGGCCGGCCGTAATAGCCGGTGAATTCCCCGAACGGGCCTTCCGACGCGGTCTTGTCCGGGTAGGAAAAGCCCTCAATGATAATTTCGGCATTGGCCGGCAGCAGCAGACCGGTCACTTCACTCTTGAATACCTCGACCGGCGCGCCATTTATGCCGCCGGCGAATTCATACTCGGAAATATCTTTCGGGAACGAGGTCGCCGCGCAGAGGAAGAGCAGCGGGTCCAGGCCATATACCGCCGCGACGGGCGCCGGTTTCCCCATGGCCCACCAGCGCTCGCGGTCGAGGAGCGCGTCCTTGCCGGGAGAGGCATAGAAACCGACCTGCTTCGGTCCCAGAATCATCTGCCTGTAGGTCCCCAGATTGACGCGATTGTCGGTGGGATCCTGGGTGATCACGGCGTCGGCAGTGCCGATATACTTACCCCCATCGAGCGGCCACATTTTGGGAGCCGGAAACTTGGTCACATCCACCTGGTCACCGGTCTCGATATTCTGATTGACCGGCGCCGACTTCGCGTCGACGGTCTTCGGTGCAATCCTTTCCTTCATCTTTCTGCTCAGTATCCGCACATATTCGATGGGATCCTTGCCTATTTCTTCCCGGATCGTGATCGCCGCACGGTTCATGCTCGTGCCGAACGGGTTGAACAACTGCCGATAACCCTTATGCCCCTTGACGTTTTCGAACAGCAGCGTGGGCCCGCCCACCGTCTTGCCGCTAAGGTACGTGATCGTGGCCGCCTCCAGGTCGGAATCGACCTCCGCCGAGATCCGCTTCACTTCACCGATCGCGTCGACCTTTGCCAGCCAGTCACCCAAGCTCTTGATGCTCCGTTCGGTACCTGCCTCGATTACACGCTTGCCATCGTCCATCACTTACTCCTGTTTGGTTTTTGCCATGAATTCACCCAGACTCTCACCACTCGCCTGAGCAGCGTTTCCGAGTATCCCTTGTGCCGCATCTACGAAAAATCACTTACCCGTTTCCTGCTTGGCGGATGCTCGATTGCCCGTTCATCCCGGCCAAGCGCCCGCCCACGGCGTTGATATCCTTCGCCATGATCTTGGCCCGGCCCGACGCCTCGGCAGGGGAAACGGCATTACGCGCCATGGCAGAGCCCCTTATTTTGCTCCCGGCGTGTACGCTCCCAGCTCTTTTACCGCCGCCTCGACGAACGAGTTGTCGACTACCTGCTCGACGCTCACGTTGCCCTCGGTGAGCCCCTGCTCCTTGTAGAACTGGAAGTCCTTATTCAGACTCGCCACGTTGACCTTGCCGTCGGGATTGATGCCGGGGGTGACAATGGTCCTGTAGACATTGGGATCCTTGATGTTGGTAAATTCAGTCAGAATCGCAATGATCTCGTCCGCCTTCGGCCCGACGAGTTTGCCGTCCTTCAGCGCCTGGTTGTAGTCCCGCACCGCCCGGACATAGGCGCGCATGAATTTCCTCGCGACCTCGGGGTTGTCTTTGATGAAGATCCCGCCATAGAGCACCACCGCCACCTGGTGATACGGATAAAACTCGTCGTTCCCCGCGAAGCGGACCGCGGCGCCGTTGATGACGGCCGCCGTTGCGGAGGGCTCGGTGGTCAGGCTGGCATCGACGGCCTTGTTCTGCAGCGCCATCACGTGTTGCGGATAGCCCATGCTTATCATCGTCACATCGCTGTACGAAAGACCGCCCTTCTTCAGGGCTTCGTTCATCATGACGGCAGGGCTGGTGCCGGGGGACCCGCCGGCCACCTTCAACCCCTTCAAGTCGCGGAAGCTCTTCACCCTTCCGCTGGTCACCAAGTCCTTGCGCACCAGCAGCGGCGCATAGCCATGGCCCGGGGGCGAAGAGCCCTTATCCGCGACAATCTTGATCGGTATACCGCGGGCTGCTGCGTTAAACAGCCCCGCCGAAGAGGAGCCGCCTCCCACATCCAACTGTCCGGCGCCGAGAGGCGCCACCATCTTGCCGGCAGAGTCGAACGGGGTGAAGGTGACGTTGATCTCTTCCTGCCGGAAATAACCCTTTTTCTCGGCAATGAAAAAGCCTATGTCGCTGCTGCTGTAGGTGATGCCGACCCGAACCGTGGTCGCG
Source organism: Betaproteobacteria bacterium (assembly GCA_016234705.1). GTDB lineage: Bacteria > Pseudomonadota > Gammaproteobacteria > Burkholderiales > SG8-39 > 2-12-FULL-64-23. The sequence goes on from JACRAS010000057.1 coordinate 13,109, forward strand.
GCCTGCGCCTGTGTGCCGGCGAGCCCCGGCCCCGCCAGCGTCGCGATCGCGATAAGGGTCGCGGAAATCAAGGAAAGAATGCGCTCGGCTGATAGCGCCGCGCGAATCCGAAAGCGCGAATACGTGTGCATAAGGTAACTCCTCCTCAAAATGGATAATTCTTATATCGAGCCTGGATTGTCAAACCAGTTCGTAATACTTCAGCACCGGCGACTGGGCGCGGCGCTCCCGGTATTGGAGCGGATGGCCGGGTGCGCCGCGCCGTAATTCCGCCTAGCCGATGTGCTTGCCCGCGAACGACTCGAAATTGGTGACCTTGGGCGGCGCGCCTTCGAATCCCAGTTCCCGCCAACGCGCGCACACCTGTTCGTACATCTCCTTCTTGAGCAGATTGCGCGGCGAAAACACCTTGATGTGCTTGAACTCCTTGCACGCGTTGATGATGCACTTGGAACCCCAGGGCCGGATCTCCGGCGGGTTCTGGCTCGGATCCAGGTAGGTGCTCCAGGTCTCGCGCATGATGTCGATCGACTGCGCCGGGCGCGAGCGCGTGACCATGGCCCATATCACGTCCCCAAGGTTGGTCGGGTCCACGTCGTCGTCCACCACCACAATGTACTTGGTGAAGTACGCCCCGCCCATGCATTGTGCGGCGAGCGCGGCCACCTGCGCCGCGTGGCCGGCGTAACGCTGTTCGATCGAAACCACCGTCATGCCCCCGCCGGTGGCTTCGGGCGGCGACCACACGCCCTTCACACCGGGTACGCCCAGCACATCCAGATCGTTCCATACCTTGGCGGCCCTGGATATGCCCCACAGGTACCCGGCCTCGTTGGACAGCCCGTCGGCCATCAGCGCGCTGGTGACGATGGGGTTGTTGCGGTAACGGATGCACTTGATATCGATGTAGGGCGTCGCGCCGCCGGGCCGGCCGTAGTAGCCGGTGAATTCCCCGAACGGGCCTTCCGACGCGGTCTTGTCGGGATAGGAGAAGCCCTCGATGATAAGTTCGGCGTCGGCCGGAAGCAGCAGGCCGGTGACGTCGCTCTCGAATACCTCGATCGGCGCCCCGTTAATCCCGCCCGCGAATTCGTATTCGGATACGTTCTTGGGAAAAGATGTGCCCGCGACCAGGAACAGCAGGGGGTCGAGGCCATAGACCGCGGCCACGGGGGCGGGTTTGCCTTGCGCCCACCAGAGCTCGCGGTCGAGCACCGCATCCTTGCCGGGGGAAGCATAGAAACCCACCTGCTTCGGCCCCTGGATCATCTGCCGATAGGTTCCCACATTCACCCGGTCATTGGTGGGGTCCACGGTGATCACCGCATCGGCGCTGCCGATATACTTGCCTCCGTCCAGCGGCCACATCTTGGGCGCCGGGAACTTGGTTACGTCCACCTTGTCGCCGGCATCGATATTCTGATTGACCGGGGCGAGCCCGGCGTCGATGATATGCGGCGGAATCCGCTTTTTCATCTTTTGGCTGAGAATCCTGGTAACCTCGATGGCGCTCTTGCCGGGCTCCTCCCGGATCGCAAGCGCGACTCGGTTCAGGCTGGTGCCGAAGGGATTGAACAGGAGCCTGCCGCCGCTATGTCCCTTGATGTTCTCGAACAGCAGCGTCGGCGCGCCGAGCGTCTTGCCGTTCATGTAGGTAATGGTGGACATCTCGAGATCCGTGTCCACCGGGGCGCTTATCCGCTTCAGTTCGCCGATCGCATCGACCTTTGCCAGCCAGTCACCCAAGCTCTTGATGCTCCGTTCGGTACCTGCTGCCTCAATTACACGCTTGCCATCGTCCATCACTCACTCCTGTTTGGTTTTTGCCATGAATTCACCCAGACTCTCACCACTCGCCCGAGCAGCGTTTCCGAGTATCCCTTGTGCCGCATCTACGAAAAATCACTTACCCGCTTCCTGCTTGCCTGATGCTCGATTGCCCGTTCATCCCGGCCAAGCGCCCGCCCACGGCGTTGATTTGTGCTCGATCCCTTGGCGCCCAAGCAGGCCTACCTCTTATTGGACTAAGCTAATACCGATTTCAGCACTGCCGAAAGAGGAAGTCAACGAAAATTCTGAAACAACGGCCTATAGAAACAATCGGGGATCGGCCACGGTTTCAGCTCACCGTCGCCTCGAAAGGGCAAGACCCCCGACGCCTCACGTCAGCGCAGCTTGAATACCAATTTGCCGCGCAGGTGGCGCCCCTCGCTCACCTTATGCGCCGCGGCGGCGTCCGCTAACGCGTAGGTGGTGATTTCGGGCACGCGCACGGCGCCGCCGGTGACCAGCGCGACGATGCGATCGAGATGCGCGCGGTCGCGCGCGACTTTGGGCCGCAGCGCTGCGAGGTCGGCACGCGGCGAGGCCGGCGCAGTATTCCCCGAGGCAATGAAAGCGGCACGTCCGCCCGGCCGCAGCACGGCGAAACAGCGCTTCGCCACCTCGCCGCCGGCGGTGTCGAACACCGCATCGCAGCCGGACACCACTTTGGTGAAGTCCTGCGTGTTGTAGTCGATAATCTGGTCGGCGCCGAGACTGCGCAGATAGCCGTGATTCGCCGCGCTCGCGGTCGTGATCACGCGGGCGCCGATATGCTTCGAGATTTGGATGGCGAAGCCGGCCACACCGCCCGCGCCGCCCTGGATCAGTATCGTTTCACCGGACTTCAGTTGCAGCGTGTCCTCGACCGAGCACAGTGCGGTGAGGCCGATCAGCGCCACCGCCGCGCACTCCAGGTGTGTAAGCTGCTCCGGCTTTCTCGTCACGATCGCCGCGCGGATCGCGATTTTCTCCGCGTAGGCCGCTTCCTGGCCGACATCGCAGACGCCGAAGACCGCATCGCCGATCGCGAACTCCTTCACCCCGTTACCGAGCGCACTGACAAGGCCGGAGAAATCCCGCCCCGGAATGTAGGGAAAGTCGGTGATCGGGGCATAGTGGCCGGAGCGCACCTTCCAGTCGGCGCCGTTGACGCTGGCCGCGTGAACCTCGACGAGCACCTGGCCGGGCCCGGCAACGGTGTCCGGTACTTCGCCATACTGCATCACCTCCGGCCCGCCGTGTTGCATGAAGTACGCTGCTTTCATCTGCTTCTTCCCAGTGAATTTGTTCGTCCGGCCGCGATCCTAGCACTCGAATCGCTGCACGCGCCGCAAAAGGGCGGCGGTGCGTCGATGGCAGCGCTGGTCTCCGGCAAATCGCATCCGAGTAGTCTTGGTCATTCCGCGTACTTCATTGTTCACGCGAAGATTACGTCCAGCCTCACGTTTCCGCTGGCATCGAGGGTGATGCTGCGCAGGCTGACGCCCGAAGGCTGCTGTCCCGGAAACGACGTGGAGACCAGACCGATGTCGCCGAGCTCGTGCCTTGCCGACGATCCCGGGAACGGATCGCCCGGATCTCCCGCGTCGGAGTCGTTCGGGTTTTCCAGGTCGTGGCGGTCGTCGGCCTGCACCAGCAGCATCGCTGGCTTGGTCGCGTTGACCTGTCCCGCCTTCGTGTCCACGCGCCAGACGAGCAGACCTTCGCCGGGCAATGCGCGGTCGAAGCCAGTGCGCCGCCGGTTCTCGAGGATCAGCCACTGCGTGCTGGAAAAACCCCTGCCCTTGATGCGCACGACCATGCCGGCCGTCTTGCCGTAGGGCGGGATCACGATCCCGTTCTTGGATGCGGTGAGGTCCCGCAGCGTCAGCCAAGGATGCTGCGACTTGTGCAGCCCGGCCGGATGCGCCGGCGTCAGGCCGCCGTTGTTCCACGAGCCGCCGGCCATCAGGTCCCATATGCCCGAGCCGTCCCACTCCGATCCGTCCTCGGCGTAGTTCGGATCGTAGAAATCGTCCCATCCGAAAGCGAGGTGGCCGAGCTCGTGCGCGCATACGCCCATGCGGCAGTCTTCCGGCACCGTGAGATAGTTGTTCGCGGAGAGCGTGCCGGAAATCCTGTACGGCGTGTTCAAGTCGGCCTTGTGGGACCGATCGCCTTCCTCTGCGCGGCGACCGTGCTGCGCGCCTCGGTGCCCTGGCCTGCGTGCACGACGAACAGCGCCGTGACCGAGCCGTCGCCGAACTTGTCGAGGTCGGCGGCGAACGGCACTTTTTTCTTTTTCGCGGCTGCAAGCACGTCTGCGGCGAGCTTCTGCGCATTGCGCGGATAAGCGCCCATGCCCGAGTTGCTGCCGACGTAATAGGAATATTTGTGCGGCATGCGCAACCAGCCATGCACGGAACCGGCGACGTCGACCTTGCCGCAGCACACTTCGGAGTAGAAGTCCCGCATGCTGCCCGTCTGGAACGTGCCCTTCGAGAAAAGCACGCTCTCGAACTCGCTCGCGGGGCGCAGGCCCTTGTTGTCCGGGAAATCCGCCAATAACACCAGCAAGCGCAGCGTGCCCGTGACCGCGCGCGCCGGGATCAGCACACGCTCCATCCCGGGCCGCGGCGTCGGCCGCGAGCCGCGGTCCGCGCCCTTCAGGCCTGCCGCGGGATCGGTGAAGCCGATCTTCTCGAGGTACTTCGCGAACGAGAGTTTCTTTCTTCCGCGATAGCGAAGGTATTCGGCGTGCAGTTGCGCCATCACTTGCGGGTCCGGCGGGACGCGATGGCATGCGGTGGCGTTCATGGTTCGAGACTCCTCTGCGGGGGGAACAGACGAAATTCAATCCTGCCGTATTCGCGCCTCTGCCCGCCGGCGAAGGTTTGGCGCTGATTCGGCGCCACCGGGGATTGCGCTGCGAGCATGTTGCGCCTGCGCTCGGCCGATTGCAATGCCGGTCACGTCAAGATGGCGCGTATCCTGAGAGGGGTGGGGCCATCGCACTGCGCTCAGCGATGTCGGGTAGGATTCCGGACTATCCGAAAAGCCGTACAGCCAATGATCGCGGCGAGTGGATGGTTACTCCAGCGTACATCTTGCCGTAACCCGGACCAAAGCGCGTGTGGTCGCCCGTGACCAGCGCATCGCAGCGCAAGCGCATTGCGGCGGCCAACACGGTGCGGTCTTTTTCCGGCAGCCAGTTGACCAACTTCAGTTCCGGACCAGGGGCTTGTGCGGGGCTGATGTGCAGGCGTTCGAGTAAAGCCTCGAACGCGATCAACGCGTCTGGCGCCTTGGCAGTGAGATTCCGGCGTGCCTCGATCACGACGTAGTCGTCAACCCAACACTCGTGTCCGCTGTCGAGAAGCAGGCGCAGCAATTCGCGCACCGCGCCAGCGGATTTCGCCGCCGAGAACAGGATGTTTGCGTCCAGAAACACCCGCATAGCGTGGGCGCGCTGCGCTCAGCGGGTAGATTTGCGCTTGGGGCGCTTAGCACGCTTGACCGCCGGGGCCTTGGCGCCAAGGTAGGCAGCGAGTTCTTGTTCGGCAGCGTCGAACTCGCGCACGCGCTCGGGCGTGTACATCTCCAGCGGCATTGTGATGGCGGGACGCAGCAGCAAACCCTCCGGCGTGGTTTCGGCGATAAGATGGTCTTCAGCCTTCAGTCCAAGCGCCTGACGCAGTTTGGCCGGCAGTGTGATCACGCCTCGGCTGGTGATGGTGACATTCGCTTTCATGCATTCCAGTATAGCAGAATTACTGAAAAATGCGGTAGCGATCAAAGATTAGTGAAAATCCCATGTTCGCGTCTGAGTCGAATTCATGCCATAATAACATCAAAAAACGATGTGATTAATGGCAGTTGCTGAGAATAAGGCGATTATAAGGTAAAAACGTCTCATCTATTGATGCTAATAAGATGTCCGAAACCACTAATCCCACTTGGGTTTGGCAGTCCCAGTCCTGGCCGACCTTCCCCTATGACGAGCAGGCGCTTGCCGCGCCGCTTGCTCGTGCCCGTCTCGCGCAGGGAAGACTTTTAGGCAAGGCCGATGCGGTCGGGGCTCAAGGCTTTGCCGGTGCCTTGCGCGAACTCTGGACCGGGGAAGCGGTAGCCACCGCGGAAATCGAAGGAGAGAAGCTCAACGTCGATGCCGTGCGCTCGTCGGTCGCACGACGGCTTGGCATCGGCTCGTCTTTCGCCGCGGCGGTGCCGCGGCAGGTCGAGGGCCTGCTCGACGTAATGGAAGACGCAGCGGCGCGCTGGGACTCACCCCTCACCGAGGAGCGGCTCTGCACCTGGCAGGCCGCACTCTTTCCCACAGGCTACTCGGCTCTGCGTCGCGTCGAAGTCGGACGCTTCCGCTCGCATCCGCAGCCGATGCAAATCGTGAGCGGCCCAATAGGGCACGAAACGGTTCATTATGAAGCGCCGCCCTCGGCCGCAGTGCGAGCCGAGATGCGAAGCTTCCTCGACTGGTTCAACCGCACGCGAGCGGTCAGCGCGGGCGGCCCCGCGGACGGGCTGGTGCGCGCGGGTCTTGCACACCTCTGGTTCGAGACTATCCACCCGTTTGAGGATGGCAATGGCCGCATCGGACGCGCCGTCCTAGACATGGCCCTCGCTCAGGATGCACGGCTCGGCCACCGCTTGCATGGCCTGTCGCAAGAGTTCCGCGACCGGCGATCCGAGTACTACGACAGGCTGAATCACGCCCAGCGCGGCTCGAACGACGCCACCTCCTGGCTGCTCTGGCTTGTCGACGCATTCGAGGCATCGTGTGCGCGTGGAGCAGCGCTCATCGACGAGTCCGTCGCACGCGCCCGCTTCTGGAACGAGCATAAGGACGTCGCGCTGACCGGACGGCAACGCAAGGCACTCAATCGCATGCTCGAGGCCGGACCGGGACGCTTTGAGGGCGGCATGAGCGCGCGCAAGTACGCCGCGCTCACGAACACCTCGGGCCCCACTGCGACGCGCGAGCTCGTCGACCTCGTGCAGAAAGGCTTGCTCGTCGCCAGGGGTGAGGGACGTTCCCGCCGCTACGAGCTCACGCTTCCCGGCTGGGAATGGGTCCCTGTTCGGGAAAAGAAGAAATCTGGCCCGGCAAGCGGCTAAAATGCCGCACATGGTCGGTTCGCGAAATCAACCCGCCGCATCGCTCAACGAAGGGCAGGCGCGCTACATCCTCATCGACCCGGCATTGCGCGGCGCCGGATGGAATCTCGAAGACCGGACGCAGGTGGGCTTCGAAATTTCCGTCGATGGCTATGACGCCGCGCCCTGGAACGGGGTCACCGACTACTGTCTATATGCGCCGGGCGGCGAAGTTATCGCCGTGGTCGAGGCTAAGCGCTGCTCGCGCAACCCGCGCGAGGCCGACGAGCAACTGCGCCACTACGTCAGCGAAATCGCAAGACGCCTCCTCAAACAGCGCCACTTGGTCGAGGCTGATCTGTACGAAACGCTGTTGACCGTATTCGGCCGCAACGCGGTCGATCGTTATTTCAGTCCCGCCGAGATCAGGGGTCTGCTGGAACTGACCGAACGGCTGGCGGCTTGAGCCGTTTCAGGCGGGCCGGTGCCTGTATAATGCGTGTTGAAAGTTTCAACAATGGAGGTGTGTCGTGGCCACAGTTAACTTCAGCGTGCCGGTGGAGATCAAGAACGCGTTCAACAAAGCGTTCGAGGGCGAGAACAAGAGCGCCGTACTGGCGGTGCTGATGCGTCAAGCCGTGGAGGAGCGCAAGCGCAAAAAGCGCCGCGCCCTCGCGATTGATGCGCTGCTCCGATTACGGCACCGCATTCGGCCCGCCACCGCCGCGGCGACCGGGCGGGCGAGACGCAAGGGCCGCCCGTGATCCTTGTCGTTGACGCAAGCGTCATCGTCAAGTGGTTCTTCCGCGACCCCGCGATCGAGGAGCATGCTGAACACGCGCTGTTCGTGCTGCAATCCGTGCGCGCCGGAACCGTGGAGATATTGCAACCACCGCACTGGCTGGCCGAGGTGGCTGCGGTGATCGCCCGTCTGGAGCCGGGCCTCGCGGACGAGGCCATGGACGTGCTTGACGCCATGGAGCTTCCCGTCGCCGCCGATGTCGCGGTGTACAAGCGGGCGACGTCGCTTTCCGCAGCACTGCGCCAGCACGTTTTCGATACGCTTTACCACGCGGTCGCCTTGGAGCATGGAGCCGAGCTCATCAGCGCCGACCGCTGCTATTGCCGGATAGCGAAGCACCTCGGTCGAATCACCTATCTTGCAAATTGGGAGCGGTTGCAGCGAGGCGCTGCCCGATAGCCTCGTGCTGACCGATACCAGCCTCCGCTCCGCAGTCGAGGGTTGACCGCTAAAGTGAGTCGGTGCGGGCGAGCGTCTGGGGAAACTTTGGCCGTCGGAGGTGCTCGCAATTTGCGACCAATTCGTTGTCGGGGAGCGGAAGGTAGTCCATTGGCCGTGCATTTATGAGATTCGAAGTATCTACGGCCAATTCAATTTAATCGATTACGGTGTGGTGATCCTGTATATCTTGACGAAACGTTGACGCCTCAGTTTATAATAACTGTTGTTAATAGTTAGGAGAACCACCATGCCCACCAGCGTCGCGCTCAGCCCTCACTTCGAGAGCTTTATCCAGGAACAGGTGAAATCCGGGCGCTACAACAACGCCAGCGAGGTGGTGCGTGCCGGGCTTCGCTTGCTGGAAGATCAGCACGGGCGGGCCAAGCTGCAGCGGGAGGAACTGCGCGCAGCGATTGCAGCAGGCCTGGCGAGCGGTCCGGGGCAATCCGCTGACAGCGTATTCAACCGGCTGGAGACCAAGTATCGCAAGCAGGCCGGCAAACGCGCCGCCTGATGCACGTCGCCGTTTCCCCGCTCGCCGAGCGGGACCTGGAAGCGATTGGTGATTACATCGCCGAGGACAACCCATCGCGGGCAGTGAGTTTCATCGCTGAACTGCGCATCCAATGCGCCACCATTGCGAAAGCGCCGCAGGCCTATCGGGTTCGTCCGGAACTGGGCGAGGGCATACGCTCATGCGCCCACGGCAACTACGTGATTTTCTTCACTGCGACGAAAGCCCGGCTGACCATCGTGCGCGTACTGCACGGTGCGATGGACATCCCGGCGCAATTCACAGGCGGAGCGAGCGGCTAAAATGCCGCACATGATCGGCCCCCGAAATCAACCCGCTTCATCCTTCACCGAAGGTCAGACCCGCTACATCGTCATCGACCCGGCGTTGCGCGAAGCGGGATGGAATCTCGAAGACCGGACGCAGGTGGGGTTCGAGATTCCCGTCGATGGCTATGACGCCGCGCCCTGGAACGGGGTCACCGACTACTGTCTGTATGCGCCCGGCGGCGAAGTCCTGGCCGTGGTCGAGGCGAAGCGCTGTGCGCGCAACCCGCGCGAGGCCGACGAGCAACTGCGCCACTATGTCACCGAAATCGCCAAACGCCAGTCGTATGCGCCGTTCGGATTCATGACCAACGGCCTGCAAACCTGGTTCTGGGAAGTCGGTCTGGCCAATCCGCGCGTCGTCGCCGGATTCTTTTCGCCGCAGGACTTGCAGCGCCTGCTGTTCCTGCGGCAGAACGGCCGGCCGCTGCCGAGCATGGCCATCAACACCGGTATCGTGGACCGGCCATACCAGCATGAGGCCATACGCCGCGTTGCCGAGTCCTTCGCCGCCAACAAGCGCCGCGCGCTGCTGGTGATGGCCACAGGCACCGGCAAGACGCGCACCACCATGGCATTGATCGATTTGTTCCTGCGCGCGAATCAAGCACAGAACGTGCTGTTCCTCGCCGACCGCGACGCGCTGGTCGATCAGGCGCTGACCGACGGCTTCAAGGCGCACCTGCCGCATGAACCGCGCGACCGCATCTACACCTGGAAGGTCGATACGCAGAAGCGCCTGTTCGTCGCCACCGAACAGACCCTTAGCCTGTGCTTTCAGAAATTCAATCCCGGCTTCTTCGACCTGATCATCTTCGACGAGGCGCATCGTTCTATTTTCCGGCGCTTCACCGAGGTCATCGAATATTTCGACGCACGCATGATCGGGCTTACGGCGACACCGGCCAACTTCATCGAGCGCGACACCTTCCGCGTGTTTCAGTGCGACAACTCGACGCCCACCTTTCTCTATGAATACCAGCACGCGGTGAAGGAGGGGTTCCTCGTCGATTTCAGCCTGTATCAGGCGCGCACCGGCTTTCAGCGCAAAGGCATCAAGGGCGCCGATCTCACCGAGGAAGACCGCAATGCGCTGATCGAGCAGGGACTCGATCCGGATGCCATCGATTACGCCGGCACTGAAATTGAAATCGAAGTGAGTAACAAGGACACGCTGCGCCGGCAGTGGGAAGAGATCATGGACGTCTGCCTCAAGGACCAGTCGGGGCAACTTCCGGGCAAGACCATCGTCTTCGCCATGACCAAGGCGCATGCGCATCGCATTGCGGAAGTGTTCGAGGAAATGTACCCGCAGCACGTCGGCGTGGCCCAGGTCATCACCTCCACCACCGAGCGCGTGCGCGACGGCAGCTATGGCGACGGCCTGATCACCAAGTTCAAGAAGAACGACCTGCCGCGCATCGCCGTGTCGGTGGATATGCTCGATACCGGCGTGGACATACCCGAAGCCGTGAATCTCGTCTTCATGAAACCGGTGCAGTCGCGCATCAAGCTGTGGCAGATGATCGGCCGCGGCACGCGCAATCACCAGGCGTGCCGGTTTTTCGATCGCCTGCCCGAAGGCCGCAAGACCGAATTCAAGATCATCGATTTCTGGCAGAACGACTTCGACAAACAGGCGGACGAGCGCGCGCCCTCCGAAGTGCCGGTGCTGGTGTCGATCTTCAATACCCGGCTCAAAATCCTCGTGGGGCTGCTGCCCGATCACGAAACGCTGGCGTTCAAACAGACCGTTTCGGACCTTCGGGATATGCTCGATCGCATTCCCCAGGACTCGTTTCCGGTGCGCAAGGTCTGGACCGAAATAGAGCAAGCCTGGCAGGACGGCTTCTGGACGCTGGTCACCCCGGTCAAAATCGATTTCCTGCGCCTCCAGGTGGGGCCGCTGCTGCGTTTCGCGGCCGACGTCGATGTCGCCGCCGAAACGTTCACGCACAAGGTCGAACGCCTGAAACTCCAGATGCAGTCTGGCTCTCCGGCTCCCCAGCTCCTGCTATCAATCGCCGAGGACGTGAGCCTGCTGCCGGAAATCGAGCGACTGGTCGAGCGGTACGCTAGCGCCAAGCTCGCGCTGTCGAATGCGCTCGCCTCGGCCGAGCCGGGACAATTGACGCGCCTGATCGCCGAACTGGCGCCGTTGATGAAAAACCGGCGCAACCGCCCCAGCGCCTTTCTCAAGATTGACCTGCCGGACTTCATCGAAACCCGCGGCTACATCTCGGTCGGGGAGGGCGGCCAGCAAATCCACGTAGAGGAATACCGGCGGCGGGTCGAGGCCCGGATCCTGCAGATCGTCGAGACCCACCCGGCGCTCACCGCGATCCGGGAGGGTCGCGAGCTGAGCGACGAACAGTTGATCGATCTGGAGCGCACGCTGCACCGGGAATTGGGCGAGGGCGAGCTGCATCTTTCGCCCAAGCTCATCCATATTGCCTTCGGGCTCAAGACCGACAACTTCCTCGGTTTTTTGCGCCACGTGCTCACACTGGACGCGATACCCGATTACCCCCAGGTGGTGCAACGGGCGTTCGAGCAGCATGTCGCCGCGCACCGCTACAATGCCGACCAGATTCGCTTCCTGCGCGCGGTGCAGGAACTGTTCCTCAAGCAACGCCGCTTGGTTGAGGCGGATCTGTACGAACCGCCGCTGACCGTGTTCGGCCGCAATGCCGTCGATCGTTATTTCAATCCCGCCGAAGTGCGCGAAATCCTCGATCTGACGGAAAAGCTGGCCGCCTGACGAACTGGGTCGGGGGAAATTGCTTGCGACGAGGACCCTAGTTAGTCTAATCTAGTCTATACTAGTCTGACTTTTGTGGAGGTGCACTATGTCCGAAATCGGGGCCTACGAGGCCAAGACCCATTTGCCGAAACTGCTGGCGCGGGTGGAGAAAGGGGAAAGCTTTGTGATCACGCGGCACGGCCGGGCCGTGGCGGAACTGACGCCTATGGGCAAGCAGGACGAGAAGAGCATCCGGCGCGCTATCGCGGACTTGCGTTCCCTCCGGGATGAATTGGCAGGACGCGGGGTGCACATGCGCGATCTTCTGGGCAAGGGTGAATCCGTGCGCGATCTGGCCCACAAGGGGCATCGCAACTGATGGCGTTCGTGCTGGATTGCTCGGTGGCTCTTGCCTGGGTGTTGCCAGACGAAGGCAACGCTCATGCGGACGGTCTGCTCGATCGCCTGATTGGGGAGGGTGCCGTTGTGCCCCCGATCTGGCCGCTCGAGGTGGGCAACGTCCTGCTCGTCGCGCTGCGCCAGCGCCGCATCCGGCAAAACGAACTTGAACCGATCATCGAGCGGCTGGCGCGCCTGCCCATCGAAGTCGATATCGGCGCGACCGATCACGCGCTTGCCGGTGTCCTGGTGCTTGCCGGGCAGCACGGCCTGACCACCTACGACGCGTCCTATCTCGATCTGGCCCAGCGCCGGAAACTGCCGCTGGCGACCCTGGACAAGAAGCTGCAGGCCGCCTGCCGCGCGGCGAAAGTAGAGGTTCTGTAACAGATGCTCACCGATACCAACCTCCGCTCCGCCGTCGATGTCCTGTGGGACAAGCTCTGGTCCGGCGGGTTGTCGAACCCGCTCGACGCCATCGAGCAACTGAGTTTCCTGCTGTTCCTCAAGCGGCTCGACGAGAAGGAGCAGGACAACGAGCGCGCCGCCCGGCGGCGGGGCGCGAAATTCAAACCCACTTTTCCCAGGAAGGAACTGCGCTGGTCGCACTGGACCCAACTGCCCGCCGGCGATGCGCTCAAGGCGGTGAAAGAAGAGGTGTTTCCTTTCATCAAAACCCTCGGCGGCGCGGGCGGCTCGTTCGCCGCGCAGATGGAAAACGCCGAGTTCAAGATCAACAAGCCAAGCTTGCTGATCGAAGCGTGTAAAGCCATCGACGCGTTGCAGATTTCAGCCCAGAACCAGGACGTGCAGGGCGATCTCTACGAATATCTGCTGTCGAAGCTCAATACCGCCGGCACCAACGGCCAGTTCCGCACGCCGCGCCACATCATTCGTATGATGGTGAAAATGATCGACCCGCACCCCGGCGAGCGCGTGTGCGATCCTGCCGCCGGCACCTGCGGCTTCCTGGTCAACGCCTGGCAGCACCTGCTTGAAATCCACACCGACCCGCGCGACTTGAGCTACGACGAGGAGGGCTACCCGCACGGTGTCACCGGCGCGAAACTCCCGCGCGAAATGTTCGCCGAAGACGCGCAACGTCAGGCGATTACCGGCTACGACAGCGATTCGGGCATGACTATGCTGCGCATCGGCAGCATGAATCTGATGCTGCACGGCATCACCTCACCCAACTTTCGTTATAGCGATACGCTGTCCAAGGCCTTCGGCGAGGAGCGCTGTTACGACGTCGTGCTCGCCAACCCGCCGTTCAAGGGCGCCGTCGACGCCGCCGACGTCAACCCCTCGCTGCCCGCCAAGGTCAAGAAAACCGAAATCCTGTTTCTGCACCTGTTCTTGCGGCTGCTCGAAAATGGCGGGCGCGCGGCCGTGATCGTGCCGGACGGCGTGCTGTTCGGATCGAGCAAGGCTCATACAGAAATCCGCAGACTGCTGATCGAGCAAAACCGGCTCGACGGCGTGATCTCCATGCCCAGCGGCGTGTTTCGCCCGTACGCGGGCGTGTCCACCGCGGTGCTGCTGTTCACCAAGGGCGGCACCACGGAAAAGATCTGGTTCTACGACATGGAGCACGACGGCTATTCCCTCGACGACAAACGCCAGAAAGTGCCCGAGAACGACATTCCGGACCTGCTCGACTGCTGGCGGCAGCGCCGCGATGCGAAGTTCCAGCAAAAGCGCGCCCAGCGCCTCGCCGGACTGCAAAAGCAAATAGCACCACTCAAGACCGACCGGCTCAGACACCACAAGATCATCCACCGCCTCAAGTTCGAGGAAGTGATCGCGAATGACGGCAAAGCGGACGCCGCGCGCGTAGCGCGCGAACAGGCCGAGGCGGAGCTCGCTACGCTCCAGGAGCAGATCACACCGCTGCAAACCGAGATCAACCAGCTCGGCCGCCAGTTCTGGGTGACGAAGGACCAGGTCAAGGCCAACAACTACGATCTCTCCACTAGCCGCTACCGGTACACCGAGCAAGATGAGGTGTTCTATGAAGAACTTGCCGTTACGCTCGAAAGGTTGCGGCAACTAGAAGTGGCCGCAACTGCAGATGTTGCAACATTGGAAAAATTACTCGCGTAGGACGAAATGCCTGTCGTCGAACTTGGTGATATCTGCGAGTTTCTCGATCATCGGCGCAAGCCCGTGAGTGAGGAATTTCGGAAATCCGGACCTTACCCGTACTACGGTGCCAACGGTCAACAAGGTTGGATCGATAGATACATTTTTGATGAACCCTTGGTGCTGCTGGCGGAAGATGGCGGGCATTTCGGCTCAACAACTAAGCCGATCGCGTACAAAATATCTGGCAAGACATGGGTGAACAATCACGCGCACGTCTTGAAACCTGGACCACTGTGTGATATCGACTATCTGACGCATGCGTTAAGTTTCTACGATGTCTCCAAGTTCATCGGAGGAACCACGCGGCCTAAACTCACAAAGGGCAATGCAGAGGTGATAAAGCTACCTCTGCCAGACTTGCCCGAGCAGAAGCGAATCGCAGGGCAGTTGGAGCAAGCAGACCGGCTGCGCCGCACCCGCCGCTACGCCCTCGAACTCAGCGACACCTTCCTCCCTGCCGCCTTTGTTAAGCTCTTCGGCGATCCCATCCGAAACCTGAAACACTGGCCGTCAATCCAGCTTGGAGATGCATGCGAACGTCTGACGGTCGGTTTTGTCGGTTCAATGGTTAATGAATACTGCGATTCCGGGATTCCGTTTCTGCGCTCTCTAAACGTCAGACGCAATGTCATAGCCCCGAGCGAACTCAAATTCGTCTCGGAAACATTTCACGCCAAACTTAGCAAGTCAGCGCTTCGTCCTGGCGACGTTGTCTCGGTTAGAACAGGAAAGCCTGGCGTATCTGCGGTAATTCCGGAGTGGATTGCAGAGTCGAATTGCGCCGACCTTATCGTAATAACTGTCGGCCGCAAACTAGTGCCATTGTTCCTCGCCGAATTGCTTAACCAAAGACTCGGAGATGTTGATCACATTTCCGGGACAACCGGAGCAATCCAAACGCATTTAAATATTGAGCGCGCCAGGGAACTCGTCATCCCGCTTCCTCCGATCGGAATTCAGGAACGCTTTGCTGAGGTCGTGCGGAGGCACCAACGCTTGCGCGCAAACCAGTCCGAAGCGCGGCGCGAGGCCGACCACATATTCCGGTCTCTACGCCATAGGACCTTTGGCGAGAACCGCTGATGCTCAATCTAACTACGGCAGTGCGCTTCGACGGCCGCATCCAGTCTGGAAGGACTGTCCCTTGCCGATTGATCTGTGAAAATGACGAAGGTATGGAAGTCGAAGTGGTGGCAACCGGTCTGAAAGCCAATAGCAGCAAGAGTTTCGGGGCTATTGATAACTATGCTCAGTTTATAAAACCAGCAATTCGTCCAAAATATGTCTAAGTAGTCTAATTTGAAGCCAAACGGCCTCTTAATTCGCGGAGACGCCTTCCGATTGGGTGGCTTCGCAATCCTTCGTCGAATACCCGACTTCGAACGAATTGGATTCCCCATTCTGTTTTCAACGTCTCGTAGCTTTGCCGAATTGCCCTGAAGATGCCTTCGCCCCGCGTGGCATCACGGGCAGCATCCACGGCAGCGTCTATCACGTCAGTTGCGCGGACGTTCCCTCTCGTCCATCCGGTCGGCCACCCTTTTGCCCGAATCCCTCGAACGTCGAGGCAGCGCCTCATGGCATCTTCGTCCATGAATACCGATTCGAAGAGAGGTTCCATGCAAACGGCCAATACAGCGCCCTTGATCAGTTTTGGCGCGCTTGGCCGGATATTTGCCTGTCTACGCTGTTTCATCTCGCCAAAGCGGGCAGCGGCAAAGTCACGGAATCGAGAATTAAGACTGTTGCTCAGAGAAAGACCTTCGTAAAGCGCAAGCGTCTCAGTCCAACGGCAAGTGGGAGCTTCTTTATCCCACGGTGGGACTAAGTCCCAAGCAATGACGAAGCAATCAATTTTGTGCATTTTTCGATGGCGTTCCAGAATATCGTCTAAAGGTTCCGCAATCGAAGTGGTGCGTCTCAGTGGCGTATTCTTCAGACGCATGGCGGCAACACTCCCCTTGTTGATCCCGAATACCTTGTGAGGAGGAATACAGCCGATCGCGCGGGGAAGTTCTACACGCCACAATTGGTCGAGGAGGTCGACTTGTGTCCTGTTGTGATAGACGTGCGACCCCTCTACCACAAAGGCAAGTCGCACCTTACTTCTCCAAGTCCATCAGGTTTACGTATCGAGCGCCAGGAGGAACGGACGAAAGAAATCTTTTTACGGCGGACTCCGTTCGAAATACGGAATAGCGCGTGTTGCCCCCTGTTCTGCGAACCAGGCGAATTGCATCGAGTTCCACGTTGTCGAGTAACCATGGACTGTGCGAGGTGAGGATCGCTTGTGTCGCACGCCTAGGTGCGGCCTGGAGTCGATCGAGCACATCCAAGACAGTCCATGGGTCGAGACCGTTCTCAATCTCCTCGATGCAAAGGAGAGAGGGAGGCGGTCTTCTTATAAGCAATGCGAGGATTGCAGTAAGGCGGCGCGTTCCCTCTGAGAGCATCGAAGCCGGAATCTCATATGAACCCTTACCTGCGTAGCCGGTCGGCATTTTCTCGCGGATACCCCAGTAAACATTCTGCTCGCGTGACGAATTGGTTTCTGACACTACTACTTTGCGAACGTCTGGCAATGCGATATTCATTGCTTCAACCAACGCCTCTTGCTGTTTGGGTGTTAACTCGTTTAGGAGTGCCGGTAGCGTTTGGCCCTCTTCATCCAGTAGTGGATCGAAGGAACGGCGTTTCGGCAGCGATCCTTGGGCCAGACGCTGCGGGCTGAGGCGCAGAAACACGGCTCGCTCCCAAAAACTACGAATCGCTTCGAGCGTGGCGTGGGGGAGGGAGTTATCGCCCGCGCCGCCAGCCAGTCGACTGAGTGCCAGGCGATCAGGTTCATCGAAAATTCTCTTTCGATCCTCATCGCGCGGAAGAAGTAACCGCCGTCCGGGAGAACTCCGATCACCTTCCTTTTCGGTTTCAATGATGGGTACTTCAATCTGGTCACTGCCCTTGACAATGAGTGACTCGGAATGGATGAGCGGTCGTCCATCCAAAGACTCATTCACCCTCAGTTCATAGCGTGCCTTTGATCCCTTGTGGCTATTCCTCGACCCAGTTTTCCAATTGAGTACCAACTTGAAGTAGCGGGTGTTCTCTCCGCGACTTCGAATATTGAGCAAATCGTGGATTCCGGAGTACCGCTCGCATGCACGGACGGCATCCTGACGCATCGCTAGATCAAGCCACTGCAGAGCCTCTAGGACCGTGCTCTTGCCGCTGCCATTTCTACCGATGATTACTGTAAATGGAGAGAGAGAAAGAGGTTCAGGTCGAAACGCAGCCTTAAAGCGCTCCAGCTTTACTGATTCGAGAAAAAACTGCGGCTGCCGAAAAGTAAGCATGCCGGCTTGATCAGATCGTTTACGCACAATTCGCTTCATGATTGTCATTTCGAAGAGGTTAATTCAACGTCAATGTTATCAGTAGATAGGTCTTTTTACTTTGGCCCCGCTGGAGGCTTCAGCGTATCCAGTGCCATCGCCACCTTTCGGCACGCATTGACAAGATCGCTGACGATGCGCTCATCGATGTTCAGGTCGCCTTCGTACTCACCCAAGTTTCGGAGTTCATGACACTTGGCCAGTACCCGCCACACTTCAGGGCCCAGGCCCAGCGTATGCGGCAGCGCCTGGAACGCGATATACCGATTGGCAGGCCGGTAGCCGTGCCAGCGCAGGGCGGCAAGACAGAATGAGTGCGCCGCGTTGTAGGCGAGGTCGAATCGGCTTTCCAGCGAGTTGTCTGTCTTGGCGGCATCCACGAGCCGGGCGTGGCCGGAGCGCTTCAAGCCAGTAAATTCCTTCGCATCCGGCGGTTCGCTCCGCAACGATTTGCCCGGACCGCTCAGCTTTTCAAGCGCGGAGTTCATCTTCTCCGCCGATCAACCACAGCTTGGGCTGGGCGAGAACCCGCGTGACGAAGGCGTTGCCTTGCTTGATCCGCTTTTTCAGGTCCTGTTTTGAATACACCGTCGGGTTCACGGGGCGGCCGAGGCGCTTGGTCGCATCTTCCAGGCTGACGAAGAGGTCGGCGTAGTTCAGGCTGTCGCTGATCACCATCAGGTCGATGTCGCTTCCCGCCGCATCCTGCTTTTTCGCGACCGAGCCGTAGACGAAGGCGGCGCTGATGGCTTGCGCGTGCTGTGCCAGCGCCGCGCGCAGGATGTCAGCTAGCCCTGAAGTTTTCAGTATGAGGCCGCGCAATTCCTCGAATACCGGAGCGGCGGCGTTGGCCTGATAGTGTTTCTGGTTGCCAAGCCGTTTGACGGTGACGAGGCCGGCCGCATCGAGGCGTCCAAGCTCGCGCTGCACGGCGCCCGTGCCGGAGCCGGCGAGGGCGATGATTTCGTTGGCGTAGAAGCTGCGCGTCGGATTGCCGAACAACAGCCCCAGCACGCGCTGCTGGACTTTCGTGAACAGCGCGCCGGCGGTGTCTGTTGCCGGTGTGGCGCGCACTTTTCGGGCCGGTTTCTTTGTTCCCATAATGGGTATGATAAACCCCAAAGTGGGTTTTATCAATAGATCTTGAAAGGCAGGCAGCGCCACTGAAGGTGGTCGCAAATTGCGACTACCTTTCTTCTTCGCCTGTCGTGCCTGTTGGTTGATGTCGCAATTTGCGACATCAAAGCGGCATGATCTTGCAACTCACTTGAATGTCGGGGCTTTGGCGTCATGGGAGAAGGCATGTGCTTCCGGAGGTGGTCACAATCTGCAACCACCTCGTCGGGATCGGTGCTGCTGAGCAGAAATCTCGGTGGAAAATATAGGTAATCGGCCTGGAAGCCAATAACGGCGCGGAGTTTCAGCCAGCGCTGCTCTTGCACCCCACCCTCTAATGAAAATCCCGCGACCGCGTCGCCAGCTTGCCCAGCAACTCGCTGTGATCCGCCAGCCGTCTAGCGATCACGTGCACCACTTCGCCTTCGCGCTCGACCGATCCATATACCGCCATCAGCCGCGCGGAGAGCAGTTCGCGCCGTTGCCGCTCGCCCAGGTCGCGCCAGACGATGACGTTGACGCAGCCGGTCTCGTCCTCCAGCGTCACGAACACCACACCCGAGGCGGTGTCGGGGCGCTGCCTGCCGATGACGATGCCTGCCGCGCGCACGCTGCTGCCATGCGGCAGGCGGCGCACGTCTGCGGCGGCGGCGAGGCGCATGCGTTTCAGGCGCGAGCGCAGCAGCGCGAGCGGATGCCGGCCGAGGGTGAGCCCGAGGCTCGCGTAATCGGCGACGAGGCCGTCGCCTTCGCTCGGCGCGGAGAGTTGTGGAGCGGTTTCATGGATCGGCGCTTCCGCCAGCAGGTGCGATGCGGTGTCCACGCCTGCGACCTGCCAGTAGGCGAGCCGCCGGTGGCCCGCGATGCGCGCTAACGCATTGCTCGCCGCGAGGCATTTAAGTTCGTGCCGATCGAGATGGGCGCGGCGCATCAGTTCCTCGACCGAAACGAATGCGCCCTGCGCGCGCGCCTCCATGATGCGCCCGGCGCCGGCCTCGGACAGGCCTTTCACCATGAGCAAACCCAGACGCACGGCCGGCGCGCCGTCTGCACCCGACTCCAGCGTGCACTCCCAATCGCTCGCGAGCACGTCCACCGGCCGCACTTCGACGCCGTGGCGGCGCGCGTCCTGCACCAGTTGCGCCGGCGCATAGAAGCCCATCGGCTGGCTGTTCAACAACGCGGCGAGGAACGCGGCCGGGTGGTGGCGCTTCAACCAGGCGGAGACGTAGACAAGAAGAGCGAAGCTCGCCGAATGCGATTCGGGAAAACCGTATTCGCCGAAACCGAGGATCTGCTGGTAAATGCGCTCGGCGAACTCGCGCGCATAGCCGCGTTCGAGCATGCCCTGGATCAGGCGCTGCTCGAGATGTTCCAGACCGCATTTTCGTTTCCACGCCGCCATCGAGCGGCGCAAGCCGTCGGCTTCGCCCGGGGTGAAGCCGGCGGCGACCACCGCGAGCTGCATCACCTGCTCCTGGAAAATCGGTATTCCCAGGGTGCGCTCGAGCACGCCTCTGACCGCAGCGCTCGGATAACTCACCGGATCCAGCCCCTGGCGGCGGCGCAGATAGGGATGCACCATGCCGCCCTGGATCGGGCCGGGGCGCACGATCGCGACTTCGATCACCAGGTCGTAGAAATTCTCAGGTTTCAGGCGCGGCAGCATCGACATCTGCGCCCGCGATTCGATCTGGAACACGCCCACGGTGTCGGCCTGCTGGATCATGGCATAGACAGTGGGGTCTTCCGCGGGCACGTCGCTCATGCTGAAAGCTGAATCCCGCTGTTGGGCGATCATGGCCAGTGCGCGCTTGATCGCGGAGAGCATGCCCAGCGCCAGCACGTCCACTTTCAAAAGCCCGAGCGCGTCGAGATCGTCCTTGTCCCACTGGATCACGCTGCGATTCATCATGGCGGCATTTTCGATCGGCACCAGGCGCGACAGAGGACCGCGCGAAATGACGAAGCCGCCGACGTGCTGCGACAGGTGGCGCGGAAAGCCGATCAGCGCATCCACCAGCGCGAGCAGGCGTTCGACGGTAGGGCTGGCAGGATGGAAGCCGGCTTCGCGCAGGCGCTCGGGCAGGTTCTGGCGCCGGTCCCACCATGACAAGGACTTTGCCAGGCGCTCGACCTGGGCGAGTTCCAGGCCGAGCGCCTTGCCGCAGTCGCGGATCGCGCTCCTCGGCCGGTAGCGGATCACCGTGGCCGCGAGCGCCGCGCGCTCGCGCCCGTACTTGGCGTAGATGTACTGGATCACCTCCTCGCGCCGCTGGTGTTCGAAATCGACGTCGATGTCGGGCGGCTCGTTGCGTTCGCGCGAAACGAAGCGCTCGAACAGCATGCTCGTGCGCCCCGGATCGACTTCGGTGATGCCGAGCGCATAGCACACCGCCGAATTCGCGGCGGAACCGCGACCCTGGCAAAGGATGTTTTTGCTGCGCGCGAAGCTCACTATGTCGTGCACGGTGAGGAAGTAGGGCTCGTAGCCAAGCTCGGTGATCAGTTCGAGCTCGTGCTCGACCAGGACGTGGACCTTGTGCGGCACGCCCGCGGGAAAGCGCCGCGAGAGGCCCACTGCGGTGAGCGCACGCAGATGGCCCGAAGGCGTGGCGCCCGACGGCACGATTTCTTCCGGGTATTCGTAGCGCAGGCAGTCGAGCGAAAAGCTGCAGCGCGCGGCGATGCGCACGGTTTCATCGAGCAGCTCGCGCGGATACAGGTTCGCCAGCCGCAGGCGCAGCCGCAGATGGCGCTCGGCGTTCGGGTATAAGGCTTGACCGCAGTGCGCGAGCGGTTTGCACAAGCGTATCGCGGTAAGTGTGTCCTGCAATTTGCGCCGGGAGCGCAGGTGCATGTGCACGTCGCCTGCGGCCACCAGCGGCAGGGCACAAGCCGCGCCGAGTTCGCGCAGCGCCGCGAGGCGCGCTTTGTCGTTCGCGCCGCAGAGCAGTTCCACGGCGATCCAGGCGCGCCCGGCGAAGCGCTCGGCGATCCAGCGGGTCTGTGGAACATCGGGCACCGCCCCCGGCACAAGCAGGGTCAGGCAGCCGGGCAGTCCCTGATCCAGGTCCCTAGCCTCCAGGACATAGCGGCCCTTGACGCCCCTGCGCCGTCCGCGGGTGATGAGTTCGGACAGATTGCCGTATCCTTCGCGCTCGGTGGCAAGCAGCACCAATTGCGGGCCATCGACGAGGCGGATTTCGCTGCCGAGGATCAGCGGCAGGCCGCATTCCCTGGCTGCGGCATGCGCGCGCACCACGCCTGCGAACGAGCATTCATCGGTGAGGGCGAGCGCGCTGTAGCCCAATTGATGCGCCCGGGCGACGAGTTCCTCCGGATGCGAAGCGCCGCGCAGAAAGCTGAAATTCGACAGACAGTGCAGTTCCGCGTAGGCGGGCAGGGCGGAATCCACGGCGAAACTCAGGAAAAAATGCCGTGCAGGTACCAGGCGCCGGCGGGGCTGCGTTCGCGGTAGACCCACAGCAGGGCCTCGTCGGCGGCGCGGGCGATGAAATAATCGCGCGCCACGTCGGCGCCGTCCCACCAGCCCGACTCGATCCGCTCCGGCCCGGCCAACAGCTTCAGCGGTCCGCGATGGCAGGGGACGGAATCCATTTCCTCCAGGGCCTGCGGCCGCGCTAGCAGCCAGAACGGGCGCAGGTTGAATTCGAGATCGAGCTGCTTGGCCCCGGGCTCGGCCTGAGCGCTGGCGCGATCCAGATGAACGCAGGCGCGTTCCGGACGGTGGTCGGCGCACAGGACTATGCCGTGCACGGCTGCGGCGCCCAGGCGCGAGCGCAGGCGCTCGACGAGGCGCGGCCAGTTTCCCTCTTCGCGCAACTCATCGGAAAAAAGATTCTGGTTGGAATGCTCTAGCGGCTCGATCGCCTGCACTTCCAGCGCGATGGAACGCACCGCCTCGGGCAGCGCCGTCTGTTGCAACTGCTCGCGCAGCAGCAGCGCGAAGTGCGCGGCCTCGCGGCAGACGCTGACCAGGCCCAGCTCGATGCGGGTGGCGGGCGCGGCGCGATGAGACAGATTGAGCCGCAGCCGCCGCGTGCCGGCGGCGCGCGCCGCGAGAAAGCCTTCGAGTTGCGCCAGCAGCCGCTTTGCCGCAAACAGCAGGGCTTCGGCTTGCGTGGCTTCGGCCGGCAGTTCGATGGCGGCGCAAAACCTCTCCGGCAGGACGCAAAAGCCGCGCGGATCGGGCAGGCGGCCGAGGGCCTGATCCAGCGCGTCGAGCAGGCTCTGGCCAAAGCGGCGCGCAAGCCCGGCGCGCGGCAGCGCCAGCAGATCGCCGATGCTGCCGGCGCCGATGGCCGACAGGGCTTCCTCCTCCGCGCATTGCAGCACCGACAGGGGCAGGGCGCCGAGTTCGCCTTTGAGCAAGGCGGCATCGGCTATCAGGCAATCCCTGCCTGAGCGCGCGAACCAGGATGCGGCGCGGGCCGTGGGCGCTGCGGCGAGGCGCTCGCTGTAACCCATGGCGGCGAGCCCCTGCCGCAGCCTCGCCGCTATCTCTCCCAGGCCACCGAACAGCTTCAGGCTGCCCGAGACTTCCAGCAGCACCAAGTCGGGAAAAGCTAGCGCGACATTGGGCGTGCATTGCATCGCCCAGGCGGCGATGCCGAGCAGGGCTTCGGTTTCGGCTGCCGCGTCGCGTTCGCGCAGGCACAAGCCCGGTGCGAGCGCGAGCGCCGCGGTGACCGGCATGCCCGCGCGCAGGCCGCGCGCACTGGCCTTGGCGTCGCACACCAGGAGGTGTTGCCGCTCAGCGACCGCGCAGGGCTCAGGCGAGGGCAAGCCGCGCTGAAATGCTTCCAGCGGCAACTGCGGCAACTGTAGGGCTATCCACAACATGGGCATCGGATCCGAGAGAAGGACTGCTGCCTGCCACTGCCAGCGGCGCAGACGGCAGCAAAATCGGCCGGGAGAGCGGCGCCCCCCGGCGTTTGAAAATCGATAGCGCGAGGCCGCCGGCAGAGGTGGCGAGCGCGATGCGCAGCACCGCAGGCGAAGGTTCGCGCGCGGCCTCGGTGGGGCGGAACAGCACGGCCAGACAACGGCTATCCTCCGCCGCGAGCTGCAGGCGCCGCAATTGGGTGTAGCGGATCTCGCGCGGCCAGGCGAGCACGCCGCCGCAGGCAGCCGAACGCAGCGCCTGTTCCGCCGCCCATACGCTGTCGCCGTCTCTGGTGGTCTTGACGATGAGCACGCGCTCGAGAGCGATGCCGGCGGCGGCGAGCGCCGGTGCATAGGGCAGGTAGGGCGGGGCGATCCAGGCGATGAATTTGCCTTGCGCGGCAAGCCGCGCCAGCGCCGGGCCGAGAATGCGCAACTCGCCTATGCCCTCGTGCTGCGGCAGGATTTCGGTGAGCGCGCCGCAGGGCCAGCCGCCGCCCGGCAGTTCGGCATCCAGCGCCGCAAAACCGCTGGCAATGCCCGGGCAGCCGGTGCGCGCGAGTTCGCTGCCGCGCCAGATGCCGGGATGGCGTTCGAGTTCGGCGGCGAGGCCGGGCATGACATCTCCAAAAACTGTATGTTTATACAGTATCCGGAAATTCGGCCGGCTTGTCTAGCTGAAATTTCCCTGAACCGCACGAACCGGAAACAAACATAGCGGCTAGGGCGGGGGAAAAGTCCTCATCCCACGAACTCAAGGACCGCGTGTCGTTACGCGTACTTGCGCGCGATGCGACGGCGCTGCCGGCGCTTTATTCTGGAACAGCGCCCGGTACGCGGCCCGGCGCGACTCGATCGAGCGTCCCAGGGCACAGTAGAACGAATGAGGAGTAAGGAGCGCGTCGTCCTGTCCCAGGGCATTCGCACGGAAACTCGACCACCGATACTGTCCCGGCCGGGCAACCACACGGGCGCGCACCGGATTCAATTCGATGTAGCGCATGCATGAAAGCACGTACCGCCCGACATGGACCGGGACCGCCTCGAAGCGCTCTTCCCAGAGCGCGCCGTCGCGATGGTGGGCCTCGTCGATGTAGCGCGCGTAACGCTCGCCAAGCGAGCGCATCAGGCCTGCGACGCCGCCCGCGCGTGAAGGCGTCAGCAGCAAGTGAACATGGTTGCCCATCAGCACGTAGGCGTGCACGGAGCAGCCAAAGCGGGCGGCGTATCGGCCGAGCCAGTTAAGGTAGGCGACGCAATCCTCTTCGCCGAAGAAGCACGCCGCGCGCAGACGGCCGCGCTGGATCACATGCAGCGGATGGCCGGGAATCTCGGGACGAAAAGGACGCAGCATCCGGATAGGCTCGCGGTTTCATTAAGAAACCAACGGTCCGGGTGGCTGGCGGGTTGACGCCACCGCGGGGGAGCAGGGCCGGAACACTCGCGCATCCGCTCGCGTTGGAAGCCCAAGGGCCCGGCTTTGTTAGTCTGGCTCAGGCTGGGCTTGCTGGCAAAATTAGACTGTCTAAATAGAGCTTGACAATGCTTATACAATTGTCTAGATTATCATTTATACAGTCTAAATTAACTTCTTGGAAGGCTTATTTAAAGCGGATAAGCGCTCTGTCTGATATGAAATCAAGCAAAGAAATTTTATTTGAAACAGGTATTTCAAGAGCTACATTAAACAATTACATTAAAGATGGAATATTGTCTAAGCCAGTACTTAGACAGCCAGAGGCGCAAGACAGCGATGCCAAACTGATGGGGTATTTTCCTGACGAAACGATAGCCCGAATCGCGGAGGTGCAGCGATTGAAAAAGGAGGGATTGACCATGGCGGAGGTGGTAGCACGCATAGGAATCACTCAGGCGGGGCGGGAGTTCCCCGCCGCCGATCCGGTCCCAGCGACCGTGGAGGGCATTGCCGTACCCGGCCCGGCAAGGCAGGAGCCGGTGGCAGATAATCGCCGTGCCCTGCGACTGACCCTCGAGGATGTTCCCCATCCGGCTTACATGGTGAATTACAACTTCGAGCTTACCTGGTACAACGACGCGGCGCGCCAGCGCATTCTTTCCGGCCTGGACAGCCTGCCGGCGCACAGCGAAGCGCGCAACTTGTTTCTGCTGCTGTCCCAGTCCGGGACCGGCCAATCGAGCTATTTCCGCTCCGAGTTGCTGCGCGTCCACCTCGCCCTGGCCAAGAACCGCCTGGCGAAAGGCAGTGTTCTCGGACTGTTGCATGGTCTGGACCGGGAGGCACTGGCCCTTGCGGAGCGGCTCTACGACGAGTCGACCGTCACGCCCGAGCGGAAACCCATCCTCGATTTTTCAGTCGAGCTGAGCAGCCTTGCCGGCAGCGCCGAGAACTGGCGGGTGTTCGCCTCGTTTTTCAGGGAAGGGATATTTGTCGTCTACATTCCGGCGCAGCAATACAACGCGACGCTGCTCGATTTTCTCGGCCAGAGGGACGTGGTGATTCGCGACCTGATGCGAAAACGCCTGCCGGTGCTCACGCCGCTGGCGGTGCTGGTGGCGGATCTGCAAAACTCGGTCAAGATCTGCTCGGAGCTGCCGCCGGAGGAGTACTTCGAGCTGATCAACGAGATCTGGACCACGATGGGCCCGATATTCAGGAAATACTACGGGACCTACGGCAAGCACGTCGGCGACGGCATGGTCTATTATTTTTTCCCGCAGCCCGACAGCGACTACATTTTCAATGCGCTCGCGTGCGCGCAGGAACTGAAAGCGGAAGTCAGGAAAATCAGCAAGAAGTGGCAACTGCGCAAGAACTGGCTCAACGAACTGTATTTGAACACGGGGCTGCACGAGGGCCAGGAGTGGTTGGGCACGTTCCAGACCGCAACCAGCGTGGAATTCGCCGTGCTCGGGGACACCATCAACCATGCTTCCCGCCTGAGCGAATTCGCGCGCTTCGGCACGATCTGGGCCACCAAGAACCTGTTGAGCAAATTGGCGCATCAACAGCGCGCCACCGTGGATTTCGGCATTACGCGCAAGGGCGAGGACGGCCAGGAGCATTTTATCGCTTCGTCCTACTCGCAGCTTGGCTCGATGGTCGACTTGAGCTGCGAGCGCTACGAGAAGCTGCGCGATATCGCCATGCTGCCGATTACCGAAATACGCTCGGTAAAGTACGCGATTTAACTTAACACCCGTGTAACACTGGGCGCTCTTGACGTGGCCCGGTTGGCCAACCTCGCATAGACCGTGCGCGCCGACCATCCTCGCACGGGAGATCCCGATTGCCTGCTACATGGCGCGGATGAGCGAGGCACGGCAGCCCCGAGAAAGCAGCGGAAGCGTGACCAAATGCCGCCGTTCTTCGCGAACACTATCGCCGTGTCTGGTCGGGATAGTAGTGCTGCCCGAGCAGGGGGCGCAGTAGGACCCGGCGATGCCCTAGCTCATTTCGAGCAGGTTCAGGCCGGCGTAGGACCGTTCGTCCGTCGCCTCCATGGCTCAGAGGATGCCTTTCGCGGCGAGCGCATCCACCGCCCGCCGGTCTATGCCGAGCAGGCCCTGCAAAATCTCCTGCGTATGCTGGCCTAGCGTCGGCGGCGGTACCGAGTATTCCACCGGCGTCCCGGAAAAACGCATCGGGCTTGCCACCGTCGGGCAGGGGACGCCCGCGGGGGTCGGGATTTCGACTTTCAGTCCGCGGTGCTGCACTTGCGCATCCTCGAATACCTGTTTCATGTTGTTGATCGGGCCGCAGGGGACGTTGGCGCCCTCCAGCACCTCGATCCACTCGTGCATGCCGCGCGTGCGCATGATCGCGTCGATGAGCGGAATCAGCGCATCGCGGTTGACGATCCGCCCGGACATCAGCCGGAAGCGCTCATCCTCGGCCAGTTCGGGGCGGCCGGCCACCTTGCACAAGCTGGCGAACTGGCTGTCGTTGCCGACTGCTAGGATGATGTGGCCGTCCTTGCACGGAAATAGCTGGTAGGGCACGGCGTTGAGATGGGCATTGCCGGCGCGCTTGGGGACACTGCCCGAGACGAAGTAGCCGCTGATCTGATTGGCATTGAACGCGACCATGCAATCGAGCAGGGCCATGTCGATGTACTGGCCGCCGCCGCCGCGCTCGCAGTGGGCGATGGCGGCGGTGATCGCCAGGCTCGCGTACATGCCGGTGAGTATGTCGGTGATGGCGATGCCGACTTTCATCGGCCCGCCACCGGGCAGCTCGTCGCGCTCGCCGGTGATGCTCATCAGCCCACCCATGCCCTGGAACACGAAGTCGTAGCCGGGACGGGGCGCATACGGACCCGACTGGCCGAAACCGGTGATGGAGCAGTAGATCAGGCGCGGATTGATTTCGCGCAATTGCTCGTAGGCGAGGCCATAGCGCGCGAGCGTGCCGACCTTGTAGTTCTCGAGCAGGACGTCGCACTTCGCCGCGAGCGCGCGTACGACTTGCTGGCCCTCCGGCCTGGAGATGTCCAGGGTGATGGATTTCTTGCCGCGGTTGCAGGAGAGGTAATAGGACGAATCGCGCGTGTCCTTGCCGTCCCGGTCCTTGAACCAGGGCGGCCCCCAGCCGCGCGTGTCGTCACCCGCGCCGGGACGTTCGACCTTGATCACCTCGGCGCCGAGGTCGGCAAGATTTTGCGCGGCCCAGGGTCCGGCGAGGACGCGGGACAGATCGAGCACGCGGATATGCGAAAGCGGGCCGGGCATGGAGGCTCCTTGATGCGCTAGGTTTGAAAACGCGATTCAGTGCGAAACGGCAGGCCGGTGCGGCATCGTCGTCGCGCAGTCGTCATCGCTCACTCGGGATCAGGCTTTGATCGTGGCGGCGCCGTTGTTGAGCACCACGACATCGCGCTCGAGGACGCGGGAACGAAACAATATGCTGCCGCCCCGGCGTCTAAACCGGATCCCAGCAGAACACGTCCTGTGAACGGTCGAGGCCGTAGAAACCCGCCTTCATTGCGGGAATCGCATGCTCGGCGATGCTCTGCGGCGTCCAGCCGCCGTCGCGATGCACCGAGCGCAAGGGGCGCGGCTGGCTCATGAGGAAGATTTCGTTGGCGCGCACGCCGAATATCTGTGCGGTTACGTCTTTGGCGGCATCGCTGCCCAGGAACACCGCCATGGGCGCGATCTTGGAAGCTTCCATGGTCTTGAGCCTGTCGACGCGCGCCTTGGCTTCGGGCGTGTCGGCGGGGATGGAGCCGACCATGCGGCTCCAGGCGAAAGGCGAGATGCAATTGGAGCGCACGTGATAGCGCGCCATGTCCATGGCGATGATCTTCGAGAGCGAGGTGATGCCGAGTTTGGCGGCGCCGTAATTGGCCTGACCGATGTTGCCGATCAGTCCCGTGGTCGAGGTCATGTGCACGTAGGCGCCGGACTCCTGCTCTTTGAAATAGGTTGCCGCGGCGCGGCTGACGAAGAATGCGCCGTTCAGGTGTACATCGATCACCGCTTGCCATTCCTCCGGGTTCATTTTGAAAAACATGCGATCGCGCAGGATGCCCGCGTTATTGACCACGCAGTCGATGCGGCCGAATTTGTCGATTGCGGTCTTGATGATCGCATTGGCGCTCAGCCAGGTGGCCACGCTGTCGCTGTTGGCGACCGCCTGACCGCCCTTGGCGCGGATTTCGTCGGCCACCTTTTGCGCCGGTCCGGTGTCCTTGCCTTCGCCGCTGACAGAGGAGCCGATGTCGTTCACCACGACCTTTGCGCCTTCGGCGGCCATCAGCAGCGCAATTTCGCGGCCGATACCGCCGCCCGAGCCGGTCACCACCACCACCTTGTCTTTCATCATGTCCGTCATGCTGCACTCCCGAAGCTTGCAGAAAAAATTATACTGCAGTCATTTGGCGGGATCATACTCCGCCCTCGCCGCGATCGAGCGCGCCGGTCCTACACCCGGTGCTCGCCGGCATAGCCGGCGAGCCATGCTCACGCGCCGTGGCGGCCGACGATGCCGACGGAGCACACGTTCTGATGCGGGAAACCGCCCAGGTTCATGGTCAAGCCGAATACCGGCGGCTGTTTGCGTTGGCGTTGACCCGCGCGGCCGAGCAGTTGCAGATACATCTCGTAGATCATGCGCAAACCGGAAGCCCCGATCGGATGGCCGAAGCATTTGAGACCGCCGTCGATCTGGCACGGTATGGTGCCATCGGCGTCATAGAAGCCGTCGAGGACGTCCCTGATCGCTCCGCCCTCGGGCGAGATGTGCAGATCCTCCATGGTGACCAGTTCGGTGACGGAGAAGCAATCGTGCACCTCGAGCAGACTGATCTGCTCGCGCGGTTTCTTGATCCCGGCTTCCTCGTAGGCGCGCGTGGAAGCGATGCGCGTGGTGGCAAAATAGCTGCCGTCCCAGGAATTGTGTTGCGCCTCCAGACCATTGGATACCGCAAGCTGCAACGCCTTGACGCTGATGATGTCCGATTTGCCCAGGCTCTTCGCGATCTCCGGCGTGGTGACGATGGCACAGGCCGAGCCGTCGGACACGCCGCAGCAGTCGAACAGCCCCAGCGGCGCGGCCACCATCGGCGCATTCATTACGGTGTCGATGGTGATCTTGCTCTGCAGATGCGCCTTGGGATTGCGCGCGCCGTTGTCGTGGCTCTTGACCGAGACGTGTGCCATCGCCTGCTTCAGGTCGCTTGCGTTGCAGCCGTGCTTGGCCACGTAGGCGGCCGCGAGCTGGGCAAAGCTGCCAGGCGCGGAAAGGTTGGCCCAGAACATCGAGTTGAGCGGGCCGCGCGAGCGCTGCGGCAGGCCGCCGTAGCCGGTGTCTTTTAACTTTTCCACGCCTAGCGCGAGCGCGAAATCGCAGGCGCCGGAAGCCACCGCGTAGGCGGCGCCGCGAAAAGCTTCGGTGCCGCTGGCGCAGTAATTCTCCACCCGCGTCACCGGAATAAACGGCAATCTGAGAGCCAGGGCGAGCGGAACGCCCGATTTGCCCACATGCTGCTCCTCGATCCCGGTGGCGAGCCAGGCGGCCTGGATCTGGTTCTTCTCTATGCCCGCGTCCTTGATCGCTTCATCGAAGGCTTCCACCATCAGGTCATCGGCCTCCTTGTCCCAGCGTTCGCCGAATTTGGAACAGCCCATGCCGAGAATCGCTACTTTGTCACGTATGCCGCTAGCCATGTTATGCCTCCTTCGCGGCACCGGCAGGTGTCGCTTTCCAGAAATAACGCGTGAATCCACGCTGTGAGTCGTAGTCCTTGATGCGGAATACCATGCGCATCCTCAAGCCGACGCTGAGCTCGGCCATGTCCATATCGGTGAAGTCCGCCATCAGCCGGCCGCCGCCATCGAACTGCACCATGCCGCAGATGGCAGGCGGATCGGGCGAATAGGTGAGTTGGTCGGCCGTATGGGAATTGACCTTGCCGCCGGTCTCGGCGAAAGCATGGTCAACCTGGGTATGAAATGCG
This sequence comes from Betaproteobacteria bacterium, assembly GCA_016234705.1. GTDB lineage: Bacteria > Pseudomonadota > Gammaproteobacteria > Burkholderiales > SG8-39 > 2-12-FULL-64-23. Next base: position 44,252 of record JACRAS010000057.1, read on the forward strand.
TTGCAGTCCGGATTGACGCAAACGTTCGACTTCGGAAACTGCGCCGTGCCGCATTTGCTGCAACGCCCGCCGACCAGGCTCAGGATCATGCCGCGGTTGCGATACAGAGTCGACAGCGCCGTTTGTTTGTCGAGCTCGGCGCGCATGCCGCGCTCGAGCGTCACCAATTCGTTGAAGGCGAGAAAGCGGTTGTAGTTGGTCTCCTCGCGGCGCCGCGCAAGATAGCCGCGCACGCCCATGCGTGGCGGCAACCGTTGCAAATCCGCGGTCGCTTCGAACAGCAGCGCATCGCAGCCCTGGCCGAAACCGACCACCAGAATGCGTTCGCCCGGTTTTGCCGCCGCGAGCGCGTCGGCCAGCATTACCAGCGAGTGCGCGGTTCCGGTCTCGCCGCACACGGCGTGCAGATTGTCGCGCACCGCGCCCTCGGGAATACCGGCCTTCTTCGCCACCGACGCGGCCACCTTGCCCAGGGTGCAGGGCATGCAAAAATGCGCAATGGAACCGGGCTCGATCGCGGTTTTCTTGAACAAACCGGCGAGCGTCGCCGGCACGATCTTGTTGTAGCCTTCGTCGCGGATCCAGCGTTCTTCCCAGACGTAGTCGTAGGCGACACCCTGGCCGCGATAATGGTCGATAAAATCGACCGTGCGGCTATTGCTGCCGATGAACTTGGCGATCACCTTGCCCGAGCCGACGAGGAGCGCCGCCGCGCCGTCGCCGCTGGTCATCTCGAGCGTGCTCCCGACCTTGGTGCGGCGTTTCTCCGACGCAAGGAACAGCGCCGGCCCGCCGGCGCCGGCCGCGCCCTCGAGCACCGCCGCCAGCCCGGCGGTGGCGGCACGCTGCGACGATCCGACGTCGAGCGATGAAATCTCGGCGCCCAGATTCAGCGCCTGCGCGACGATGCCCGAGTTCAAGCGATCTTCGAACGGAAACGAGGTCGAAGCAAGCTGCACCGAGCGTACCTGATCCCGGTCGAACCCGGTCAGGCAGTCGCGCGCTGCCTCGACTGCCATGGTGACCGCGTCTTCGTCCCAGTTGCACATCGAGCGCTCGGCCTTGGCCTGGCCCCTGAGCGCGGGGTTGAACCAGGCGTTCGCATCAGCGACGGATTTGCGCGCGAGCCGGCGCCGCGGAATATAGGCACCGTAGGCAAGAATACCGATTTCCATGCTTTTGTCTCCTTAATTTTGGAATCCCGGCAGATGGCACTGCCGGATCGAGTCCGGGGATAGAACAGGTGATGACCAACAAGCGCCGCAGTTCGGAATCCGCAAGCGCTTGGCGCGCGGGGCTTCGAAGCAGGATCTTTCAGGCCCCTTTTCGGCGACGGCGACGCTCATTCAGGCTCCTCGGAGGGCCGGAATGGGAGTGCAGGGAGTTTCACATTCATGAAAAAGGTTTGCCGTATGTGAAAATTGGAATGTTACCTCAAATGCGGCCTTGTTTCCAGAAGTCCTTGAGGATGCCGCCTGGCCGGCACAGGTTCGAAGCGCGAACTTTCGCTGGTGCCGGCGCCACGTTAGTTGACGCCGGCCACGCCCTTTTGGTTCGGTCAAATGCAACGCTGGTCGCCGCCGTCCACCGGAATGATGGCGCCGTTGATGTAAGATGCCTGGCGCGAGGCGAGGAAGGCCGCCAGGGCCGCCACCTCTTCCGGATTGCCGCCGCGCCGCAGCGGATTGTTGGCCATCCATTGCGCTTCGGCTTCCGCTACCGTCTTGCCGCTCTGCTGGGCGGTGCGGGTCATGAGGGTTTGCCAGCGCTGGGTGCGGATGGGACCGGGGCTGATGGCGTTGACCAGGATGTTGTGGGGGCCGCCCTCGTCCCCCAGGGCCTTGGTTATGTTCATGAGGGCGGCGTTGGCGCCGCCCCCGGCCAGATAGTCGGCCTTGGGCTGGCGCCCGGCCTGGCCGACGATGTTGATGATGCGACCGCCGCCGGCGGTTTGCATCAGCGGGAACACGGCGCGGGCAAGGCGCACGTAGCCGAACACCTTGAGGGCCCAGTCCTCGTGCCATTCCGCGTCCGGCTTGCTCAGCAGCGAACCGCCGCGGATGGCTCCGGCGTTGTTCACCAGCACGTCGATGCGACCGAGCTTCGCCACCGCTTTCCCTACCAGGGTATCCACGCCCTGCTGGCTGCTCAAGTCGGCGATCACCGGGAAAGATTCCGCGCCATGGCGTGCGGCGAGACCGGTCGCCACCGCGGCCAAGCGCTCGCCGTTGCGGGCGCATAACACCAAGCGCATGCCCTCTGCCGCCAAGGCTTCGGCGATGGCCTCGCCGATGCCCTGGCTGGCCCCGGTGACTATTCCGGTCTTGCCCTTCAAGCCGAAGTCCATAATATTTTCTCCTCCAGGTTCAACATCATACCGCCCCAACTGCGCGGGAGATACTTTCGCCGAGGGTCAAGCGACCGCGGTGTTTGCGCGCGGTAGCAGCGCGAACGCCTGAACCAGGTCGGCAATGCTGCCGCGCGGCAGGCCGGCGACAAAGGCTTCCAGCCGGTTATAAGCGGACTCGGGCACCGCTTGTTCGCTACCGATGCGGCGGATGAGGGCGGACACGCCGGCGCGGTCGTAGGAATAATCGGCGAAGCTCATGCGCTGATCCTGCGCCAGCGTGCGGCCGTCCGCGGTTTCTACCTCGATCTTGCAGCACAGCGTAGGCACGGTCGCGTCGCTGATCAGCTTGATGCCTGATATCAGCTTGTTCACCGGCTCGTCGTCGTAGGTGAGCATGCGGCGCATGTCGGGAACGCCGTACAGCAGGGTGGCCGCGATGCAGAACGGGATGCTCATCAGGGTGCCGGAGACGGAATTGAATGGACCGACGGCGTCCATGCCGGCATAGCCCGTTTCATAAGGATTCATGCGCACGCGCACGGCCTTGATCGGGGAGCCGGCGAGTTTTTCGCGCAGGATCAGCGCGGCGGTGACCGGGGTCTGGTTGAACGCGCACACCGGAAACGGCTTGAACGTGACGCGCAGGACCGCCCAGTCCCGACCCAGCCCGGCGGTGAGCGCGTCGGCGTCGCATTCGGTTTTGGCAAAGCTGCGCACCAGGCCCGCCGTCCCTTCGTAGGCATGCGGCGCCGAGATCGATCCGGCACGGGCGAGTTCCGCCGCGACGAGGCCGAGGCGTGCGGCCACGCCCACCTGATAACGCCACTCGTCGGTGCCATCGGCGAACGATTGCAGGATGCCGCCGGAAAATGCCGCGGCATTGGCGAGCGCCGCCGCGAGCTGCGTTTCCGAAAGCTCCAGCATTTTTCCCGCTGCCGCTGCCGCCGCAATGGTGCCGTATAGCGGCGATGCGCGAAAACCGCCGGGTGTCGTCTTTCCCGCGTAGGCGCGCTCGAGCAGGCCGCCGGCCTCGTAGCCGCAGAGCAGCGCAGGCATCAGCCGTGCGAGGGGATAGCCGCGCGACTCGATCAGGGCGGTGAGCAGGGGAATCATGATCGTGCCCAGGTGCGCTGCGCCACAGGTGTCTTCCTGCCCGCGCCCGTGAAACAGGGCTGAATTGGCGAGGCAGGCGGCGGCGACGCTCGTCTTGCGTCCGTCGCCGAGCAGCGTGGCGCCGGTCGCGACCTCGCCGTCCATGGCGATGGCGGCACGGCGCGCCACCGGAGCGTAAGGGGTATCGTGGCAGCCGAGGCCGATGCCGTAGCCGTTCAGCAGGCAGACGCGGGTCTTTTCGGCTACCTCGGGCGGCACCCGGTCGATGTCGAGTTCGTGGACGAAACGGGCGATGCTTTGGGAAACAGTCATGATGGATCTCCTTTTTCCGCGATGCGCTCAGAGTGCCAGGTAACGTTGCTTGACTTCGGTATTGGTTCGCAGAGCGGTTATCGTATCGCGATAGACGATCTGGCCCTTGTCGATCACGGCCGCTTCGGTGGCGATTCCCAGGCAGAAATGCATGTTCTGCTCTGCCAGGAGCACCGTGATGCCCATGTCCCGCAGCGTGCGCAGCAGTTCGCCGATTCGCTGCACGATGAGTGGCGCCAAGCCTTCGCTCGGCTCATCGAGCAACAGGCCGCTCGGGTTGCCCATCAGCGTGCGCGCAATGGTGAGCATCTGCTGCTCGCCGCCGGAAAGCTGACCACCCATGCGCTGCTTGAGCGGCTGCAACAGCGGGAACATCGAATAGACGCGCTTCAGGTTCCAGTAGTCCTCGCCGTTGCGGCCTTTCTTGGCGCCGAGCAGGAGGTTGTCCTCGACCGTGTGTTCCGGGAAGATCTGGCGGTCCTCGGGCACGAAGCCGACGCCGGCGCGGGCGATGGCGTGCGGCCGCCGGTTTTGCATTTCTATCCCCAGCACCTTGACCCGGCCGGCACGCGGCGCGACCAGACCGGCAATCGCCTTCAGGGTCGTGCTTTTTCCGGCGCCGTTGCGGCCGAGCAACGCGACCGTCTGCCCCTGGTTCACCGAGAGCGAGACGCCGAACAGGATCTGGCTGGTGCCGTAGAAGACGTCGAGTTGCTCGACCTCGATGACCGCTTTGGCGCTCACGGCTGCCCGTCCGCGTTCGTGCCCAGATACGCCTCGATCACCGCAGGGTTGGCGCGGATCTCCTCGGGGGTCCCTTCCGCCAGCACTGCGCCGTAGCACAGCACGCGGATCGATTGCGCGATCTTGAACACGATGTCCATATCGTGCTCGATGAAGACCAGCGTCATCTTTTCGCTTTCCCACAAGCGATAGACCTTGTCGATCATCTGCCAGCGTTCCTCGGGTCCCATGCCTGCGGTCGGTTCGTCCAGCAGCAGCAGGCGCGGTCGCAGCACCAATGCGAGCGCGATGTCCAGCAGCTTCTGATCTCCGTGGGACAAATTGCATGAGAGCGTCTTCGCTTTTGCCGCGAGTCCGAGCATGCCCATGACTTCGCGCGCGCGCGCCTGCGTCCCCGCTATCGGAAAGCGCCACCGGACGACTGCGCTTTGCTCGCGGTGCGCGTGCAGCGCGCCCATCAGCGCGTCCTCGACAGTCAGTGACGGGAAGATGCTGGCTATCTGGAACGCCCGGCCGATGCCGAGGCGCACGATGCCGGGGCGCGATAAGCCGGCAATGTCCTCGCCGTCGAACAGGATGCGTCCCGAATCGGGACGAAACGCACCCGAGATCAGATTGAAGACAGTCGTCTTGCCGGCACCGTTGGGACCGATCACCGCGGAGAGACTGCCCGGCAGGAAATGCAGACTGACGTCGTTGGTGGCAGCGAGGCCACCGAAGGACTTGCACAGGTGCTCGATTTTCAGCATGCATCAGTTCCGTTTTCCGGGGAGCCCTTTGTAGGTGTGCCAGGAGGTCGCCACCAGCCAGCCGGCATCGACGGGCAGATTGGCGCCGGTGATGGCCGCCGCGTCGCCGCAAGCGAGGAACGCGACCGCTTTGGCGATCTCCTCGGGCTCGACCATGCGTCCCAGGGCGGAATTGTTCTCGAGGGCAGTCACGTCGCGCTGGCCCCGGTCGATCGCCGCCTGCAGCGCGGGAGTGCGCGTATAGCCCGGCGACACCGCGTTCACCCGGACCCCGGATCGCCCCCATTCCGCGGCCAGGCATTCGGTCATCGAAATGACCGCGGCTTTCGCCGGCGCGTAGGCGTGCAGCGGCATCGAGCGCATTCCCGCGATCGAGGCAATGTTGACAATGGCGCCGTGACCGCGCGCGGCCATGCGCCGGCCGAAGGCGAGGCAGGCGACGTAGGTGCCGCGCTGATCGACGCGCACGACCTCATCCCAGGACGACAACGGCAGTGTCTCGGGCGAGAGCGGCACTTGAATCACTCCGGCGCTGTTGACCAGGGCATCCACCGGCCCGAGGGCACGCTCGACGCGCTCGGCCAGATCTTCGGCGCTGGCCTCGTCGGCAACGTCGACCGCGAAGGCCGCGCCATCGATTTCGGCTGCCACGCGGGCTGCAGCCGCCTCGTCAATATCGGCAACCGCCACCTTGTAGCCGCGCCGCGCCAGTTCGCGGCAGCAGGCGGCGCCGATGCCGCTCGCCCCGCCGGTGACGACCGCAACCGCGGTGCTCTGATTCATGCTTGGCTCTCCCCGAAACGGCGGCGCAACGCCTCCAGTACGAAATCGGTGACTCCCTTGCGGAACACCAGGGCGAACAGCAGGATCACCACCCCCAGCGTCAGCCCATAATACTCGGTGAACTTGGTGATGACGTCGTTCAACAGGAGCAGCATCATCGTTCCCACCGTCGGCCCGAGAAACGCGCTCGTGCCCCCGAGCATGAGCATGAAAATGGCCTCGCCCGATATCGTCCAGTAGGCGAACTCAGGGTAGGCGCCGGAAACGAGCAGGCTCATGATGATGCCGCCGATACTGGCAAAAGTTCCGGCCAGGATAAACGCGGCGAGCCGCATGCGCCAGACCCGGATGCCGATGAACTGGGCGCGTTCCGCATTGTCCCGGATCATGCGCAGCGTGTAGCCGAACGGCGACTGCATCAGGTGGCGCATGATGAGTAGTGAGGTGATCAGGGTCGCGCAGGCGAACAGGTACAAGTGCGACTGGTCGGCCAGGTTGATGCCAAGGAAGGGCGGGCGCGGAATTCCGCCCATCAGGCCCTGGTCTCCGCCGGTCAGCTGCTGCCAGGAAATGATCAGGCTGTGCAGCAGCATCTGAAACGCCAGTGTGAGGAAGGCGAAATAGATCTCCTTCAGGCGAACGCAGATCGCGCCGACCACGGCGGCCAAGGCCGCCGAGAACAGTACCGTGAGCAAAAACGCGGTCGGAATCGAGGTTCCGGCTTTTTGCATCAGCAGCCCGAACGCGTAGGCCCCGGACGCGAAGAACATGCCGTGGCCGAAAGACACCAGGCCGGTATAACCGACCAGGATGTTCAGCGAACTGGCGAAGATGCCGAACGCCGCGACGCGGATGGCGAAATCGACCAAAGCCTTCGAAGGAAACAGCATCGGCAGGACGGCCAGCACGACTAACGCGGCGGCCGCGATCCCCAACTCGAACGCGAAGCCGCGCCGTTTCATCGGTTCATACATCCTTGCCGAACAGGCCGCTGGGCTTGATTACCAGGACCATTGCCATGAACAGGAACATGATGCCCTCGGTGAACAGCGGGAAGCCGATCGAACCGAAAGAGCGGATGAGTCCGATCAACAGCGACCCGGCCAGTGCGCCGCCGATCGAGCCCATGCCGCCGATCACGGTGACGATGAACGACTCGATCAGGATCGACACCCCCATCCCCGGGGCCATCGAGCGCACCGGGGCGGCCAGGGCTCCAGCGAGGCCGGCAAGCAAGCCACCGGCCGCAAACACCGCCGCGTAGATCAGGCCGGTGTTGATTCCGAGCGCGGAAGTCATGGTGGGATTGTGCGCGGCCGCGCGCACTATCTTGCCTATGCGCGTGCGGGTAATGACCAACCAAAGGATGGCGCCGATGGCCAAAGCGATCGCGATCAGAAACAGATAAAACGCAGGCACCACTCCTCCGGCGAGCAGGATTGGAGGCCGCTGAAATGCCGCGGGCATGCCCATGGAGCGGAACTCGGCGCCCCAGATAAGTTTCACCGCGTCATCGAGGATGAGAATGAACGCGTAGCAGACCAGAAGCTGCATCAGCACGTTCGAGCCATAGACGCGGCTCATGAACAGGCGCTCGAACACCAAGCCAAACAAGGCAACGCCGGCGCCGGCGCACACCACCGCCAGGGTGAAGCTGCCGGATATCTTGTACACGCTGAGAGCCAGGTAGGCCCCAAGCATGTAGAACGAGCCATGCGTGAAATTGACGACCTTGAGTACGCCGAAAATCAGCGTGAGCCCAGCGGCGACCAGGAACAGCAGCATGCCGATGATCAACCCGCTGGTGACCTGCGTCACCACGCACGAGGTTGTCTTCAGGCACTCGGCCAGTGCTGCTGGATCCACGGCTGACGCTCGGTTACGTGAGAAAAAGAAAAGCCGCGGCAGCCGGACCCAAGTGGCTTGCGCCCGGCTTTCGCGCCTGCCGAATCAGAGGTAGTTGTTGCGCTTCTTCCAGTCGAGCTCGAGCTCGAGAATCTGCTTCCAGTCGCCTGCCTTGATCTCGGGGATGTAGGGTTCCTTGGAGATGGTGGTGCCCCAGCCGATGGCGTAACCGATGGTGGTCTGGTCCTCTGCGCGCATGGTGATGGTGCCGTCGGCACCGAACGGCGATTCGATTTTCATGCCGCGCAGCGCTTCCGCGAGCTTCTTGCCGTCGGCGCTGTTTGTCTTCTTCATCGCGGCGACGAGGAAGTGCATGCCGGTGGCCGCTTCCCACGACCAGTTGGTCGGGTAGTCCTTGTACTTGGCGCGATAGGCGTCGGCCCAGGCGGCATTGGCCGGCGTGCGCGGGAAGGTCTTGACGTAGCGGTTGCCGGAGTGGATGCCGGTGGGCAGGTTCTTGACCGCCGTCAGCGTGGTGTAGTCGGCCATGTTGACGGCGAAGAACTCGGTCGCTCCGAACAGCGCGTAGATATTACCCTGGTCGATGTAGGAGGTGAGATCCCCGCCCCATAGACAGGAGTACAGAGCCTGCGGCTTGGCCTGCAGAATCTTGGTGATGACCTCGGTATAGTCCGGTTGGAACAGCTTCGGCCAGGCTTCGCCCACCATTTCCACTTCCGGGTAGAACAGCTTCAGGTACTCGGCAAACTGCGCCGTCGTATCGCGACCGTAAGCGTAATCCGGCGAGCAGGTCATCCACTTGCGCAGGCCCTTGGCTTTGGCAACCGCCGCGGCATAGCTGCCGCCGGCGATTGAGTCGTGCACACCCTGGCGGGTTACGCGGAAGGCGTTCGGGATGCGGATTTTCGGATCCGCCGACAACGACGAGGTCTCGGATATGTTGTGGATGCACAACACTCCGAGGTCGCGCGCGACCTCGTGCACGGCAAACGCGCCGGACGAAGCCTCGCAGTCGAACAAGATCTCGCAGCCGTCGCTGTTGATCAATTCGCGCGAAACCCGGGCGGCCTCCTGTGGCTGGCCTTTGGAGTCGCGCACCACCATCTCGATCTTACGCCCGCCAAGTCCGCCGGCGGCATTGAACTTGTCGAGCTCCATCATCATGCCGTTGCGCGAGGAGATGCCGAGCTGGGCGACGCGGCCGGACAGGATGGTAGGCATACCCACTTTGATCGTCTTCGCCTGAGCGCGCGAGATCATCGGAAAGCCGAGCGCTGCGGCTCCGCCGAGTGCGGTTGCGCCTTTCAGAAACCGGCGGCGTGCGATGGGGTTCTGCTGTTTCTCGTTCTTGGACATGGTTTTACTCCTTGCTGATGTGGGATGCGGGGGGCGGGTATTCCGTTCGTGGCGTGCACTGCTGCGCCCTCTGGTTGAACGACGCTGCGGCGTATTTTTTCGCTATTCGCGTTTGATCATATCCCTAGGTCGAACGCACGGTCAATTTTGGGCTCAAGAAGTCGCCAGAATCTCAACGACGAGGCGTGAATCACCACTCATCATTGTAATCTAGGCTTCCGCAATGGCCCTGTCAAGCCCTGTGCTTGGACAGCCCTGTGCTTGGACATCTCTGTGCTTGGACACCGCCAGCAGCAGTGTGGACGGACCGGCGTAGGGGTGATAAGCTCACTCGCGCTGGGTGTGCCTGGTTAGGCGGTGATGGTGAATTCGTGCCACACCTTCAACTGGTGAAGGCCAGCTTCCAAGTCGGCGTCGGCGTCTAACATAACGGCAAGAACGCTTCGCTCATCCAATGATGAAGGCGGTCCACTCCAATGTTTGATGAGAAAACGCTATCCGCGTCCGAGATAAGCGAACAGGATTGGCAGCAGAGATACCACCAGTTGCTCGGCCGTTTTCGACATCGAGCGCCAGCAATGGCAACCAGCCCGCGCACAAATTCCGGGTTGCCGTTAAAAAGCGCCTATTTTCCGACCGATATCGAAGGCCTCGACTTCGCTCGGATCGGCGCACCAGGCGCCTACCCCTACACGCGCGGCAATCTCGCAGCGCAATATCAGTTGATGAACTGGGCCAATCAGCCGGTCATCGGTTACGGCCTTCCCGAGCACACCAGGGAGCGGATGGCGTCGCTGGCCAACGAGGGAATGGCTGGCTATTTTGGCCATACTTTCTACAACCTGCTGTACGATCTGGTGTCGCATGAAGGCTTGGATCCTGATGATCCAGCTGCCCGGGGCCGGGTTGGTCAGTGCGGCATGGCCGTCTATTCCGTCGCCGACATGGCCCGCTTATTCGACGGCATGGATCTCACCACAATGAACGTGGTGCATATCACCGATTATCAGGTGGTGCCCGCGCTTGCCCAATACATCGCGTATGCGCAACGACGCGGAGTCAAGGCTGAGGCGCTGCGCGGCAATACGATGAACTACTATCACCAATCTGCATTTACCGGCATGAGCGCGTTTCCCCCCGAGCAGGGACACAAGCTGGCTGTCGCTTTGATAGCTTACTGTTCAAAGTACATGCCGCACTGGAATACCACCAATTTCGTAGGCTACGATCTGGAGGAATCGGGCGGCACTGCCGTTCAGGAAGCGGGCATGATGCTGGCTTACGGCATCGAATTGGTGCGCTCCTGCGTTGAGGCAGGCGTCAACGCGGAAACCGCTCTGTCACGCTTTGGATTCCAGATCGCTCAAGGCAACGACTTCTTTGAGGGGATTGCAAAGATTCGCGCCCTGCGCCAGATTTGGGCGACGACGATGAAGGAACGTTTCGACGTAACCGACCCACGCGCCATGCATGTTCGAATTCATACTCACACTTCGGGCGCGATGTTGACTGCCGCGCAACCCCTGGTCAATTTGGTGCGTACCACGTTGCACGCTTTCGGCGCGGCGCTCTCGGGCGTACAGGCCATGGAGGTTGCCGCGTACGACGAGGCTTATGCCATCCCGACGAAGGAGTCGGCGACGCTGACCTTGCGTATCCAGCAAGTGATACAGGAAGAAACCAACATCACCGCCGTCTGCGATCCGCTGGGCGGCTCTTACTTCTTGGAAAAACTGACCAACCAGATGGCGGAGGCGGCGCTCGCCGTGGCCAAGCGGATCGAGGAGATGGGAGGCTATATTGCGGCTCAGCGCAAGGGATGGATCAGGTCGCAGGTCGAAGCCTCAGCCGAAGAGTGGCGGGAAGGTGTGGATGACGGGCGAATCAGGGTTGTCGGAGTCAATTGTCATGTTGCGGACGAGCGCAAGGAACCTGAGCTCTTCGCGGTCGATCCCGAAGTGGAGCGAGTCGCTATCGAGCGCATTCAAGAGCATCGCCGCCAGCGCGATGCCGTTCGACACGAAACTGCGATGTCTGCGTTCAAAGCGGCAGTCGAAGATCTTGGCAAAGCGAAGATCCGGGATATCGACGGTGTCCGGCTGCTGCAGGCCGCCATTGAGGCGGCCCAGGCCGACGCCACCACCGGCGAGATGATGGCGGTGATGAAAAAGGGGCTCGGCTGGGACGCGCCTTACAATTATGATGGCACATGAGATGATACATGAGCCAGCACCGGTAATGAACGACAACATTCGCGTTTTGTTGGCTAAGCCCACGCATGATGCGCATGACCGAGGGGTCCGCTACATCGCGAAAAAATTTCGCGATGACGGTTTAGAAGTCATTTTTACGACGTTCCTGTTGCCGCAGGAGGTGATCCGTATCGCCATCGATGAGGACGTCGATGTCATCGGGATATCCTGTTCATCGCATGGCCACATGCCGATCTTCGAGGAGTTATTCACCAACCTGCGGGAACACGGCGTTGATGACGTACTAGTGATCGGTGGTGGCGTTATTAGCGGACAAGACCAACAGGTTCTCAAGGCATGGGGTGTGTCCGCCGTTTTTGGCCCCGGGACCTCGGCTGGGGATGCGATTTCTCATATTCGTGCTAACGTTCTCCGTCGATGAACCGTTCGTCTACAAAGCTTTCAGGGAACATGAGTTACGACGCCGATTTGCATGGATAAATTGTGCGGCTAACGCTGGGCATGTTCCTGAAAGTGGCGTCCATCATGCTGCGGGCGGTTAGCTGCGTGCCGGCCCTTTCCCCGTGGTTGCACGATCCGGTCTACGGCTAATCGCCGCCGCATTCACAATCTTTTATCGAGGAGCGTTTCATGGCCTTCAGCGAAGTGCATCACGTCGCCCTGACGGTGAGCGACATGGATCAGTCGCTGGCTTTTTTCTGCGAACTGCTGGGGTTCCGGAAAACCCTGGACATGCAGTTGTCCGGCGCGTCTTTCGAAAAACTGTTCCGGCTGCAACCGGGCGCCTCCGCCCGTTCGGTGATCTTGCAGCAAGGCAAGAGCCAGGTCGGGGAACTGGAACTGCTGATCTTCCAAGGCCCAGGGATGGAAAAACCCTCCGGTCCCAAGCGGCCCGGCGATCCGGGACTGCTCATGCTGTCTTTCGAGGTGCAGCAGGAGTCGCTGCAAACCGTGGCGCAACGCCTCAAGGCGCGCAACGTGCCGTTTTTCTGCGACCCCGTGGATTTGGATCTGCCCGGCTACGGCCCGATCAAGAGCCTGATGGTGGAAGACCCGGACGGAGCCCTGGTGGAATTGGTGGAATTACCTCCGCGGGAAGGTGTCCACAAGGTCCGGGCGGAGAAAAGCGGCAGCTAGTCCCGTTCCGGCTGACGGTCGGCAGCCAACTGAAGACCTGCAACCCCTGAATCATCAGAGAAAGGAATTAAGAGTATGAGCGGTGCAACGAACCTTTCGGGCAAGATTGCCTTGGTGACCGGGGCTTCCAGCGGTCTGGGCCGTCATTTCGTCAAAGTATTGGCCCGAGCCGGGGCCACCGTAGCGGCGACCGCCCGGCGCCTGGACCGGCTGGAAACCTTGGCTGAAGAGTGCCGCTCCGAAGGTCTGCAGGTGTTGGCGGCGCAAGCCGACGTCGCCGACCGGGCCTCGATATTCGCGGCGGTGCAGCGCATCGAAGCCGCAGCGGGGCCGGTAACCGTACTGGTCAATGCCGCCGGGACTTCCATCAACAAAAGCTTCCTGGACCACGAAGAGCAAGACTACGATCGGGTGGTGGACACCAATCTGAAAGGAACGTGGAACGCTACCCAGGCCGTGGCCCGCCGTCTGGTGGCTGCCAAACAACCGGGGGTGATCGTGAACATAGGCTCCATTTTTGGCCACCGGGTGGCGGGGAATGCCTCCGGCTATTGCGCCTCCAAGGCGGCGGTGCTGCACCTGACACGGGCCTTGTCCTTGGAACTGACCCGCTACGGCATCCGGGTCAACACCCTGTCGCCGGGCCTATTCCACACCGAGATGACCGAGCAGATGTTCCAAAGCGGCTTCGCCGAAAGCCTGATCAAACACACCCCCGCCCGCAGGGCCGGGAACCCCGCCGACCTGGACGGCGCCCTGCTGCTGCTGGCCAGCGACGCTTCTCGTTACATGAGCGGCAGCGTGGTGGTGGTGGATGGCGGAATTCTGAACAGCAGCCTATGAGCCGCCAGCCGCTCAACAGAGCCGGCTACCGGTTCGCCAGTTCTTTTTTCAGCATTTCCTTGAGGATCGTTTTTTGGATTTTGCCGGTGGCGGTCTGGGGCATTTCCGCGATGAAACGCACTGCCGCCGGCACCTTGAACTTGGCCAGATACCGGCTGCAGTGGGCCTGAAGCTCTTCCAGGGTCAGCGCTGGTGCGTCTTCCCTCTTGACGACGTAGGCCAGCACTTCCTCGCCGAACAATTCGCTGGGCATGCCCACCACCGCCGCCAGGGCAACGCCGGGGAGACTGTAAAGGACTTGCTCCACTTCGGTGGAATAAATGTTCTCCCCGCCCCGGATGATCATGTCTTTGTTCCGGTCCACCAGATAGACGTAGCCCTCCGCATCCCGGTAGCCCAAGTCTCCGGTATGCAGCCAGCCGCCGCGCAGCGTCTCGGCGCTGGCCTCGGGCCGATTGAGGTAATGGGACATCACGTTGGGGCCGCGGGTGAGCAGCTCGCCCACGGTGTTGGGGGGCAGCTCCCGGTCGGCGTCGTCAGCGATGCGAATCTCGGTTCCCGGAATGTTGATGCCGACCGATCCGGCTTTTTCGTAGGCCTGGGAGCTGGGCAAAGTCACCGTGGTGCCGGAGCACTCGGTCTGCCCCATGCCGTGAATCAACGCCGCCTTGGGGAACAACGCTTGCACTGCCTCCAGCTTGTGGACCGGCATGGGCGCCGCGCCGAATACCACGCGCATCACCGAACCGGTGTCATAACGGTCCCGCTGCGCGAACTGGACCATGAGCAAGAGCATGGACGGTACCGCGAACAGTTGGGTGACCAGGTGCCGCTGAATTAATTCGAATACCTGCTCGGTCTTGTAGGTATCCACCACCAGGGTGCCCCCTACCAGCAGCGTTGGCAGGTATACGGTGTGGTTGGCGATATGGAACAGCGGGGTGGTGGCGAGATTGATTACCGATTCGTCTTGGTATTCCCAGCCCAACGGACCTTGCAGCGCGCCGGCGATGAGGCTGCGGTGGGTGTGCACCACCCCTTTGGGTTTGCCGGTAGTGCCGGAAGTGTAGTAGATGGCTGCCGGCGCTTCCATCGCCACCGCAGCCGATTCCAGATCCCACGACGACGCCGGGGGCTGGGCTTGCCGGATCAACAGGGCGACCGAAAGATGCGAGCGGACTTCCGGGACAAGATCGGCGATGGTGGCTTTGAAGCGCTCCTCGCTCAACAGCAGGGAAGTTCCTGAATCCGCCAGGATGAATTCGATCTCCCGGGGGGTCAGCTTGGTGTTCAAGGGAACCGCCACGGCACCGATGGCCAATATTCCCAGGTACCAAATATTGTAGAGGTCGCTGTTCTCCAGCAGCAGCGCCACCCGGTCGCCGGGCTTGACGCCGGTCTCGTCCTGCAAATGCCTGGCAACCCCGGCAATAGCCTCGAACAAGCGGCGATAGGTATAGGCATATTGCTCGAACAGCAGGGCCGGTTTGTGCGGAAGGCGACGGGCGGTCCGGGAAAAAAATCCGGGGACGGTAAGATTACCTTCCAACCGATGCTCCCGCCGCATGCGCTCCCAGAAGCTCTCCACACCCTCCCGGGTTTTGAAGCGTGGCGCCGATCCGCTGGCGCCAACCGTCCCTTGATTCATGGCTTTCCCTCTTCCCCAAAAAAAAACAATATGACCTCGGATAGGGCCGCCGCCTGCCCTACGAACTCTTCGAAATACCGATTTTCGCCGCGTAGTCTTGAAGATTTTTCTTGAGAGTGCCCTCGGCCATCAACTCGGCAGTGACGCCGAGCTCATATGCGATGGCATCTTCCGGGCTCATCGTCGTTACGGCATAGGCCGCCCGTTTGGTGGTGACAAGGGCCGGCAGCGGATACTTCGCCATGAGTTCCGCTTGGCGCACCGCCGCCGCGAGGAGTTCGATCTGCGGGACGACGAAGTCCACCAAACCCATTCGCCTGGCCTCCTCGGCCTCCCAGGTCGTGCCCTGCAGCGTCATCCGCAGAGCGTTCGAAAAGCCGATCCGCAATCGCAGCTTCGACATCAAGGGGTTTACCCCCCACCCGATCTCGGGTCGGCCCAGCTTGGCGCCCGCGGCGGCAACGATCACGTCGCCGGAGAGGGCGAGATCGAAACCGCCCGCCAGGGCGAATCCGGCCACCGCGGTGACCAGCGGCTTTTTGAAGAAATAGGTAATGCGGGTGTACTCGTGGCCACGGTGCATGAGGGAGCGCAAATCGGTGTCGATCATTTCCTGGAGATCATAGCCGGCGCAGAAGAACGCGTCGCCTCCGGTCAACACGACGGTCTTGATAGCGCCGTCATTTTCAAGAGCACTGAGCGCGTCCTCCAGCGCATCGCGCAGGGCCATGTTGAGGGCGTTGCGCTTGTTCTTGCGATTGAGTTCGACGATGGCGAGAGGCGGCGTACGTTTGACGATCACCAGTGGTTCCATGGCGTATCTCCATAAAATGGTGGCATTAAGGGAATGGTGGCATTAAGAGCTTGGAGCGGCTGCCGGCCGCAACCAAAAACATTCGCGCGGATGTGACAATTGTTGCTGAGTAATTGCATAACCCAGTTTTCCGAACGGATGCGCTTTTCATCCGTTCGGAAAACTGGGTTGGCGCGCGCAGCGCGCAGGTTTTGGCAAAACCTGC